>CAXTKQ010000009.1:0-7416 GCA_964244955.1 uncultured Sphingobacteriaceae bacterium
GCCAAAAGATGCTGCTTTTATCGGTGTTTTTTTGCATGGAAAAGCTGGTGATGAACTGGCTTTTGCCAACAACTTAGCTATTGTTCTGCCAGGGCAGGTTGCAAAACAAATCCCCCTAACTTTAGGAAAATTAATGGCACAAAAAAACGGCTGAAAATCAATTCAGCCGTTTTTGAATAATATGTTTTGAAACTTATTTATGGGCAAGCCCCATCACCACCATTTGTTTTAAAGTTGGCTTTTCGCTGCCGCCGCGTGGCTCAAGGGTAACGGCAAAGGCAGTTGCACCTTCAACAGAAGTCATTTTTTGTAAGATAGAATCTTTTTTGGTAATGTCAAAAACACCTAAACTAACCGGTTTTAATTTAGTAATGGCCCATAACTGATACTGGTGCTCAGGATCGTTGGCCGGCAAAGTAGATGCCCTTTTGTTGATCCACAATTCGTTTTTCTCCGGGTTCCAGGCTACCATCAAATTAGATTTCGGTGAAAAAGGCAAGCCTTTCAGCCTGATAAAACGGCTTGTTGAATCTGAAAGAATAGATACAATATTATTGCTTTGTGATTCTAAAACGGCCAGCTTCCTTTTAGAATTTCTAAGTTCGCCGGCCTGCAAAGCCAAACGTTTCGAAAAGTTTTGGTTTTGCTGCTGCAAAGCAATCAATTGTTGTTCATTGTTAACAGATGAGCGGACACTATCGGCACCCGGAACCAATGAATTGGCTTTATTGCTTAACTGTTGCTTGTATTGGTTGAGTTGGTTTTCCTGAAAATTAACGCGGTTTGCAAAACTTTGGTTTTGTTGCTGCAAGCTAACCAATTGCTGGCGTGATTCCTGCAATTGATTATAGGTATTAAACAAAGCAACCAAACTCACCAAAAACAAAGCTACGCTGGCGGCAAAAGCATATTTATAAAAATTTGTTTGGCGGGCGGTTTGTAACGAAACCACTTTAGTATCTGTAGTTGCCTGTGGCGAAGCAATCGGGTTTGTACGGGTATATTCTAACTGGCCTAAAATTTCTGGCCTTAAATTATCGTGCGGTTCGATTGCATTTTCTACGGCAAATTGTTCCATCGTAGCCGCAATTTCGTTCAACTCTTTCTGAACTTCGGGATAATTTCGGGCCATATCTTCAACATCCAACCTTTCGGCCGGATTAAGATCGCCCAGAACATAAAGTTCAAGTATCCCGGATTCAATATATAGTTTAATGTCTTCCACGCTAATTAAAATATTTCCTCAATTGTAATATAGCCATCCTTAAACGGGTTTTTATAGTACCCAGAGGAATACTCAACTCATCGGCTGCTTCCAAATGTGTATAGCCTTTAAAATAAACCAGGTCCAAAATTATTTTTTGTTCTGGGCGTAGCTTGTCCACCAAATCTTTAACGCCTAAAAGTTCTGGTTTATAATTTGTATTCCTGCTGGTGTCAATGGAAGTTACGTTTAAATCAAGATCATGGTTTTTTATCTGGTTCTTATAATCTTTTGACCTTATTTTATCAATAGAAAGGTTACGGGCGATATTGACCATCCAGGTAAACAGCCGTCCTTTATCGGAGCTGTAGGATGAAAAAGAATTCCAGATTTTTACAAAGGTTTCCTGCAGCAGGTCTTCTGCAAGCTCATTGTTTTGTACGATTCGGATAATCACACCAAACAGCGACGCTGAGTACATATCATATAATGCCTCAGCAGCTACTTTTTCTCGTTGCCGCAGCGCTACAATAAGTTCTTCCTCAGAGAGTGATATTTTACGCTTCTTGGTCAAGGAATCAGGTGGTTATGTAGTAGTATGAATATTAAAATTCAAATAGGTGTTTTTCTGCGTGATAAGAAGACCGTACCAACGGGCCGCTTTCCACGTACCTAAAACCCTTCTCTAACCCTATTGTTTTGTAAAACATAAATTGATCGGGATGGATCCAATCCAAAACCGGGTGGTGGTTTTTAGTTGGCTGCAGGTATTGCCCTAAAGTAAGGATATGCACGCCCGCTTCCAGCAAATCGTCCATCGCTTGCAAAACCTGGTCTTCCCTTTCGCCCAAACCCAGCATAATACCGGATTTTGTACGCAAACCTGCTGCCGAAATACGTTTCAGACATTCCAAACTACGGTCGTATTTTGCCTGGATGCGTACTTCTTTTGTCAACTCGCGCACGGTTTCCAAATTGTGCGAAACCACTTCCGGCCGAACAGCTAAAACACGTTCTAAATTATCCCAAACCCCACGAAAATCAGGGATTAAGGTTTCTAAAGTAGTTTCCGGGCTTTCCCTGCGGATGGCATTGATCGTTTCGGCCCAAATGGCAGAACCGCCGTCTTTCAAATCATCGCGGTCAACCGAAGTAATTACACAATGCTTCACCTGCATCAGCTTAACTGAACTGGCCACACGTTCCGGCTCGTTTAAATCAACCGCTAAGGGCCTTCCGGTTGCAACGGCACAAAAAGAGCAGGAGCGGGTGCAAATATTCCCCAAAATCATGAAAGTGGCCGTGCCTGCGCCCCAGCATTCGCCCATGTTCGGGCAATTGCCGCTTTCGCAAATGGTGTGCAGTTTGTGTGTATCTACTAAACCTCTAACGTGCGCATATTCTTTGCCAACAGGCAACTTCACCCTTAACCAATCCGGTTTGCGCTGCGGCTGGACAGCAGGGACAACTGGTAATTCAATCATAGCACAAAACTAAATAATTATGGTTTATTAAGCGAAAATACCAAAGGGCTAAAAGGTTAATGACGGTTAACTGACGGCAATTTATTTAAAGCCTGTTTAAAGTTTTGTCCGGTTTATTTTTGATGCTTCTTTTACCACCTAAAATTCGGTAAGCGTTTTAGTTTTTAGTTTTATTTAGATAGATGTAAACCACCAATTTTTAGGTGGTAAAAGAAGCATCCGTTTTTCCTTGTATTAATTTAAACAGGTTCTTATAATTGCCGAAATTATTTTTTTAAGGATGGCAACGATAGAAACGGTTTACCAGGGAACACTGAGAACGCAGGCAACACACGTACAATCAGGCACAGCAATTTTAACCGATGCGCCGGTAGATAACCAGGGAAAAGGGGAAGCGTTTTCGCCGACAGATTTGCTGGCCGCAGCTTTGGGAAGCTGTATGCTGACGATTATGGGGATCGCCGCCAAACAACATCAGCTTAATATTGATAACACCACTTGTTCCATCACCAAAATTATGGCAGCAGAACCACCGAGAAGGGTTGGGGAAATTGTGGTCAACCTGAAATTCCCGGAAACAAATTATACAGAAAAGGACAAGAAAATACTCGAAAAAGCAGCATTAACTTGTCCTGTTTATTTAAGCCTTCATCCCGATATTAAAAAAACGGTTGATTTTGGCTGGTAGGTGTTAACTATCGGCTGTCAGCCATCAGCCATGAACAAACGGCTATCAACTATTGGCAATCAGCTATGAACCATTAACCATGAGCCATCAACTACATCACTTCAACTACTTCTTCGGCAGAGATGGAAGAGTGGGACTGGTCTAAAACGCATTCGCCATCTTTAATTAAAAGCAATTGAGGGGATTCGTGCTGAACGTTGAAAGTTTCGGCAACGGCTTTAGAAAGGTCGCGAAATTTTATCAGGTCGAGGAAATAAAGCGGCGTGGTGCCATCAAATAATTTCTCGTCCAGTTCAAATTTTCTTTTCGCCATCATGCTGATGGGGCAACGGGTGCTGTGTTTAAAGATGATGCTGTAGCCGGTAGCAGCTTTAATATCATCAATCTGTTGCGGGGCAGTAATATTTATCCAATTCATTTGAGGGACGAAATTACAACGATGCTTCTTTTATCACCTTAAATATTTTTTTAATTGACAGTGTGCCGATGATTTAACGGTGGTGCGTATTGCCGTAAGCCGGGCAAAGTTTTGATCCGCAAGACGACAAAGAACCGGTTAAAGCAGCGGCCAAAGCGGCCATCAGGATAAATTTTCTCATTGTGGTAGTTTGTTTTTACAATCTTTTTTTAACTGATATACTCTTTTTATCTGCTCAAGGTTTCAGCCATTTCAGCCATTTTTATCGCTGTAATGACTGCCTCATCGCCTTTGTTGCCGTGTTTTCCGCCTGCGCGGTCTAAAGCTTGTTGCTGGTTATCTGTTGTTAACACACCAAATATAACCGGTTTTGAATGTTTAATTGAAACATTGCTGATCCCATTTGCCACCGCGTTACAAATAAAATCAAAATGCCGCGTCTCGCCCTGGATCACACAACCTAAACAAATCACGGCATCCAAGTCTTTGTTTTTCAACAGTAAATCGGCCCCCGAAATCAACTCAAAACTTCCCGCAACCGGATAAGTAATAATGTTTTCTTCCTTTGCGCCGTGCTTGATTAAGCTTTGATATGCACCATCTAACAAAGCACTAGTTACTTCTGCATTCCATTCGGCAACTACAATGCCGAAACGAAAAGAAGCAGCCGATGGTACAACCGTATGCGAAAAATCAGATAAATTTTTAAGTTGGGTAGCCATTAGTGTAGAATTATATGTACCAATTTTTACCCGATAAAAGAAGCATCGGGAAAAAGAATGCCTGTTTTATTTTTGTTGGGATTCTGCCCGGGCAATGTATTTATCAATGCTGGCTGCATCGCTGCTTTCGGGGAAATCGGTTTTTATTTTGCGGTAAGTATCGGCCGCATCTTTAAAATTCTTTTGCGCTTCGTAAACCAAACCTAATTTCTTTAAATACAAAGGGGAAATGAAGCTGTTGTTGCCTTTATCAGCCGCTTTTTTATAATAAGTTGCCGCTTTATCAAAATCTTTCAATTCAACATAAGCATCGCCGGTATCGCCCAAAGCCTGTGCGGCAATAATCAAATCATCGCCGCGGTAATTGGTAAAATTATCAACGGCCTTTTTGTATTCGCCTTTGTTTAAATAAGCAACGCCCAAATAGTAAAAAGCCAGGTTTGCAGCTTTGGTATTGCTGTATTCGTCAACAATCTTCGCAAATCCTGGGTAACCGGCATCGCCGTTGATGGACTTGTCCCATTGTTTTTTGTCCCAATAATCTTGCGCCACATACATTTGGTTGGAAGCTTCGGTTTCGCGAGGTGCCAGGTAAAATTTTTGGTACGCAAAATAAATAATGATCAAAGCGATCACTGCCGAGCTGATAAAAAGCAAGCTCTTCTGGTTCTCGCGCACAAAATTTCCGGTTTGCGCCAAAGGTTTTGGCTCCGCAGCAGGTTTAACTTCCGTAACAACTTTAGTATTTGGTTGATTAATTGACATTTGTATCCAAAAATTTAGTGTGCAAAAATACAGTTTTAACCATCTTTAGCAATACCTATTTCAATCAATTTAAAACAGTTTTTTATCGATTGTTGTTACGGCGCGAAGCATAGGATTGCTAACTTTGAAGCCCAATCATGCACTTAACACAGCTTTCCCTGCTTAACTTTAAAAATTATGTTGAGGCCGATCTCAATTTTCGGCCCGGCGTAACGGTTTTTGCAGGCGATAACGGCGCCGGGAAAACCAATTTGCTGGATGCCATCCATTACCTTTCGTTGTGCAAAAGTTACTTCAACCCGATTGACAGTCAGCAAATTTTGCAGGGCGCAGATTTTTTTATGGTAAACGGTGTATTCCTTAAAGAAGATCAAAAAGATTCCGTTTCCTGCGTTGTAAAACGCAACCAGAAAAAGCAGTTCAAGCGCAATAAAAAGGAATACCAGCGGTTGGCCGATCATATCGGTTTGTTTCCGCTGGTGATGCTTTCCCCGTACGACATCAACATTATTATGGAAGGCAGCGAGGAGCGGAGGAAGTTTATTGACAACGTGATTTCGCAAACCGACCATCAGTACCTGGACGAACTCATCACGTACAACAAAACCTTGATCAACCGAAACCTGCTTTTAAAAGGCATTGCCGAAACCGGAAAGTATGACCCGGCTTTGCTGGAGGTTTTTGATGAACAACTGGTGGCTTCCGGCAAAATCATCTTCCAAAAAAGAAAAGCGTTTATGGAAGCTTTTACCGATATTTTTAACCAGCATTACCAATATTTAAGCGAAGATGCCGAGCGCGTAGAATTGCTTTACGAATCGCAGTTGTTGCAGGATGATTTTGCGGCGATTTTGAAGAAATCAACCGAGCGCGACCGTGTTTTGGAGCGCACCAGCGTTGGCATCCACAAAGATGACCTACAGTTTTCCATCCATCAAATGCCGATGAAAAAGTTTGGTTCGCAAGGCCAGCAAAAATCGTTTTTGGTGGCTTTAAAACTGGCGCAATACAGCTTTTTATACCAGCAAAAAGGCTTTAAACCGTTGCTGTTGTTAGATGACATTTTTGATAAGCTGGACGAAAAGCGAATCCACAAACTGATGCAAATGGTTTCGGACAATCATTTCGGCCAGGTTTTTATCACCGATACCAACGCCGAACGGATGCAGCAAATTTTTGACCGGATTGGCGTGGAAGTAACTATTTTTAACGTGCACAAAGGACAAGTAAATGGGCCGCACCAACGATAAAACGGTAAAAGAAGCTTTGGGCCTGATGCTAAAAGTTTACAAAATCAAACGCAAGTTTGATGAAACCGCCGTGATTGCACATTGGGCAGATTTGGTTGGAAAACCTGCTGCCAACCGCACCAAAGAACTTTTCATCTTAAACCGAAAATTGTTTATACGGATGGATTCCTCGGTGATCAAAAATGAACTGGTACGGATGCGCTTGGAAATTATCGAAAAAATAAACGAACAGGCCGAAACAGAACTAATTACAGAGATTATTTTGTTGTAAGGTTTTATGCCGGTAAAAGAAGCATCACGAAAATTGCAATGCTTCTTTTATGCCTGTTAATTTGGTGGGGTTTGTCATTTCGACCGTAGGGAGAAATCCTATTCAAAGCGGTCAACTTTTTATGTTGAAAGAAGATTTCTCCCTTCGGATCGAAATGACAGCGGATGCTTCTTTTACCGCCTATTTTTAAGCGTAAATTTCTTTTCGTGCCGCGGCCAACGTATTTTTTAACAACCCGATGATCGTCATCAAACCCACACCGCCGGGAACAGGCGTAATCCACGAAGCTTTTGGTGCCACGTTTTCAAAATCAACATCGCCGTACAATTTATAGCCGGATTTGGTTTGAGCGGAAGTTTCGCGGTTCATGCCCACATCAATTACGATCACACCGTCTTTCACCATATCGGCCGTAATAAAATTCTTTTTACCAATGGCAACAATCAGCAAATCCGCTTCTAAAGTATATTTTTTAATATCCGGTGTACGGCTGTGGCAAATGGTAACCGTGCAATTTCCTGGGTGTGCGTTCCTCGACATCAACACACTCATTGGCGAACCTACAATCGTGCTTCTTCCTACAACTACGCAATGCATTCCTGCCGTTTCTATGC
>CAXTKQ010000009.1:7426-28278 GCA_964244955.1 uncultured Sphingobacteriaceae bacterium
GCAACAAAGTAATGCCGTAAGGCGTTGCCGGAACAAAAGAAGGCAAGTTGCGCAGCATCCGGCCCAAATTAACCGGATGAAAACCGTCCACATCTTTCCGAAAATCAATCATATCAGTTACTTTATCGGGGTTGATATGTTTGGGTAGAGGAAGCTGCACGATAATGCCATCAATTCCATCATCCGCATTTAATTCGGCCACTTTTTCCAGCAGTTCTTCTTCGCTCACATCATCTTCATAACGTACCAAAGAAGATTGAAAACCCACTATTTCGCAGTTGCGCATTTTGCTGGCTACGTAAGTTTCGCTGCCGCCATCATGCCCAACCAAAACGGCAACTAAATGTGGTTTGCGGCCAATTGTTTTCAGCACTTCAGCAGCTTCCTGCGCTATTTCAGTTTTAAGTTTTTCGGAAATGTATTTGCCGTCTAGTAATTGCATTTGTAAGGTGTAAGACAAGATATTAATGACACTTATTTTCAAAAATGAAACATTCTTTTATTGAATCACTTGATTCCAAATTCAAAATACCAGATTGATTGTTTTTGTTATTGGGATATAGTTTTTTTGAGGAAAACAGAACCTTAATGATTTTAAATTCTATATCTTCAAACTTGTTAGGATTAAGCCTTTTAGATGTTTCGTAAATAAATTGGCTGAATAATTCTCCAGCTTTTATTTGATCAGAATTATTTCCCTTTTGTTTAGATTTAAGATTACAAATAACAGCAAATAATTTTTTAACATCTTTTTGATAAAAGATTATATAATCACACATTGCTTGTGCATTGCCCAAATTATAAAAAGGAAACAAATATTTAACAATATTATTGTCTCTAACAATGTTTTGATCAAATTTGTAAATTAAATATTCATTTTTTGCTTCAAACTTTGCTTCCTTGCAAGATGCTTCTTTCCCTGTTTCTTCTAAAGTGAAATGCTTCCCTGATTTTCTAACTTTGTAACCATTGAAAATTAGTGAATCTATTTGTTCTAACATGCTAATACTATTCGTCTTTGTCAAACAGTTGGTAATAGATGCTTTCAGAAATTTCAGCTAATTTACTATTCTCTTTTTCAATGGTAGAAATTTCAAAACCATACTCATCTACTGGAATATTTTCAACGTTTTTATCTTTAAAAAGGTAGACACCAACCTTATCCTTGTCTAGCAAATCTTGTTTAGTGTAATTATATTTGTTCATCAAAAATTCTGAATTTACCCCTCCAAAATTTAATCTAATTAAATTATTAATTTCTTTTAAAACATAATCGCTGTGTGTGCTAATAAGAATTTTAAACCCACTGTTTACAATTCTGGCTATAAGTCTTGCCATAATAATTTGATTATCGGGATGTAAATTTAACTCCGGCTCATCAATAATTATGAAATCATTTTGTTTTGCTAAATGCCTAAAATAAAATACCAAGTTTGAAAGCGACTTTACAATTGAAGCCGACATGTGAATATTTAAATTTTTAATTTTTGTTTTAGCAGGACTAAACAATACATCTCCACTTTTTGAAACACTAATTTTACCTTTTAATATTTCATTTTCTATCTGATCTGCTAAAAAACTATAACTACTAGTGTTCTTTTGTAGATTCGATAGATCTTCTGCAATATCAAGACTATCACGTATAGGTAGAGGATACCTTTGTGCTTCTTTTAAAGGGCTGTTAGAAGTTTTAGTCCCTTTATATTCTAATAATTTATCTACAATCTCATTTCTTTTGACAGATAGTTCTTTACTGAAAATGTTTATTGCTGTTCTTTCAGCCGGAGTGATGTATGTATTATTAAATATATGATCAAAAATTTGATCTTTAATTCTTGATCCTACAATTTCAAAAATAAAACCCGACATGTCATTACTGTTCTTGACCTCAGTGGTTTCCTCTGTCAAAAATAAATCTACAAATTGTTCTCCTTCTTTTTTTTCAATTTGGACTACTGAATTACCAAATTTTAAACCAAACTTTAGTGATAAGGAATTGATTTTATCAGTAATTTCAATATCACTTATATGAATATCAATACTAGCTTTACTGAAAAAGTTAGTAGTAGTAGCAAAAACATTAGGTAAATACCTTATAATATTTTTTATATTTTTTTTAATTAATGAATCAACAAGTTCACTTTTTAAAAGTACTCTTGATTTTCCGTCAGTTAAAACAGCTTTTAATTGTTTAGTAATTTCATTATCTATATAGAGATTTTCTTCTCTATAATACTTGAAAATTGAATATATAGCATTAGCTGCGTATGTTTTACCCGTATTATTTGGTCCACAAAGTATAATTAGATTATGGGTAATATCAATTTCAGCATGATCAATAATTCCAATTTTCTTTAATTCAATTTTCATCTATCTTGTTGAAAGAGTAATTAATAATTTATCAATCTAATTTCAGCACCGCCATAAACGCCGACTGCGGAATTTCTACGTTACCAACCTGGCGCATCCGTTTTTTACCTTTTTTCTGTTTTTCGAGGAGTTTTCGTTTACGGGAAATATCACCACCGTAACATTTTGCGGTTACATCTTTACGTAAAGCTTTTACGGTTTCGCGGGCGATGATTTTGGCGCCGATAGAAGCCTGAACGATAATTTCAAACTGCTGGCGTGGGATCAATTCTTTCAGCTTCTCGCAAATCTTTTTGCCAAAATCATAAGAATTGCTGCGGTGGATCAGGGAAGATAAAGCATCAACCGGTTCGCCGTTTAAGCGGATATCCAATCGCACCAAATCCGACTGGCGGTAACCAATTTGCGTGTAATCAAAAGAAGCATAACCTTTGGAAATCGTTTTCAGCTTGTCGTAAAAATCAAACACGATTTCGCCCATCGGCAGCTCAAAAATCAGTTCTACACGGTCAGCAGTAAGGTAAGATTGGTTCACAATCGTTCCGCGTTTCTGGATACAAAGCGACATCACCGGGCCAACAAACTCTGATTTCGTAATGATATTGGCTTTGATATAAGGTTCTTCCACAAAATCCAATTTACTTGGATCAGGCAAATCGGAAGGATTGTGAACTTGTAATTCTTCGCCTTTGGTGGTAAAAGCCAAATAAGAAACGTTGGGAACGGTGGTAATAACGGTCATATCAAACTCGCGTTCCAGCCGTTCCTGGATAATTTCCATGTGCAGCATCCCGAGGAAACCGCAACGGAAACCAAAACCCAAAGCCGCAGAAGATTCCGGCTCGAAAACCAGCGAAGCATCGTTCAACTGCAATTTGGCCATGCTTTCGCGCAGCTCTTCAAACTCGTCTGTATCAACCGGATAAATGCCGGCAAAAACCATCGGTTTTACTTCTTCAAAACCTTGTATTCCAGTTGCACACGGCCGGTCAACGGTAGTGATCGTGTCGCCAACTTTAACTTCGCGTGCTTCTTTTATGCCCGAAATTATGTAGCCAACGTCGCCGGTTTTAATGGACGCTTTCGGCAACTGGTTTAGCTTCAATGTACCCACTTCATCTGCAAAATATTGCTTTTCGGTTGCCACGAATTTTACTTTATCACCTTTTTTGATCTCGCCATTTACCACTTTAAAATAAGCGATGATGCCGCGGAAAGAATTGAAAACCGAATCAAAAATTAACGCCTGCAACGGTGCATCCGGATCGCCAACCGGTGGTGGCACGCGTTTTACAATCGCTTCCAAAATCTCGTGCACGCCCAAACCCGTTTTGCCGGAAGCCGCCAAAATATCTTCGCGTTTGCAGCCAATCAAATCCACAATCTGGTCTTTTACTTCTTCGGGCATGGCTCCGGGCAAATCCATTTTGTTTAAAACCGGGATAATTTCCAAATCATTTTCCAACGCCAAATACAAGTTAGAAATGGTTTGTGCCTGGATGCCTTGCGACGCGTCCACAATCAGCAGCGCGCCTTCGCAGGCAGCGATGGAACGGGAAACTTCGTACGAAAAATCAACGTGGCCGGGCGTGTCAATCAGGTTCAAAACGTAGGGCTGGCCGTCCAGAATATAATCCATTTGGATGGCATGGCTTTTTATGGTGATGCCGCGCTCGCGTTCCAAATCCATATCGTCGAGCAGTTGCGCCTGCGATTCGCGTTGCGTAATGGTGTGCGTATATTCGAGCAAACGGTCGGCCAGCGTACTTTTGCCGTGGTCAATGTGTGCGATAATGCAAAAATTGCGGATGTGCTTCATTTGAACCGCAAAAATAGCGTTTTAAAGGCACAATTGTTGGGTATAATTTTGGTGGATTTTAACACAGAAAAATGAAAAGTTTTACAGCAGAATTTAGGGCAGAACTGGAACAGATTTTACACCAAAAATTAGGCGGTAAAAGCAGCATCCACGAAATTGTGGAAATTACGGGCGGCAGCATCAACGAAGTTTACCGCTTGCAAACGGCTGCAGGCTTTTTTATTTTGAAGCTGAACAGCGCCCAGCAATTTCCAACAATGTTTGAACAGGAAGCCGAAGGTTTGGAAGCCATCCGCAAAACCAAAACAGTTGCCGTGCCTGAAGTTATTTCAACCGGGCATTTAGCTTACAACAGTTTTTTACTGCTGGAATACATCGAAACCGAAACCAAAACGTCGGCAGCCATGCAACTATTTGGTTCGCAATTGGCGCAAATGCACCAAAATACAGCTTCGGATTTTGGTTTTGAAAAAGACAATTACATGGGATCGTTGCCGCAATCCAACAAAAAGCATCCAAGCTGGCAATTGTTTTTTGTGGAAGAACGCTTAAAACCGATGGTGAAGTTGGCTTTCGATGCTTCTTTTATAGACCAAAAATTGGTGTCGGATTTTGAAAGTTTGTACCAAAAGCTGGGCGGGTTTTTTGAGGAAGAAAAACCGGCTTTAATCCATGGTGATTTATGGGGCGGCAATTATTTAGTCGGCACCGAAGGCAAACCTTATTTAATTGATCCGGCCGTAAGTTACGGTTTCCGCGAGTTTGATCTGGCGATGACACATCTTTTTGGTGGTTTCAGCACTGATTTTTACAACGCTTACCAAGAAGGATTTCCTTTGCAACCCAATTGGCAACAGCGTATTGATTTGTGGAATTTGTATCCTTTGTTGCTGCATTTAAATTTGTTTGGAACGGGCTATTTGGGGCAGGTGAAAAGTGCGTTGAAGAAATATGTTTAGTGATTATAAAGGTTAATCGTATTTTTGATTATTATGAGTGAAGCTGAAAAAGCAAAACAGAATTCTGAAGTATATTTAAAAGAAGTTAGGTTACAGAATTACAAATCTATTATTGATACTACAATAGATTTTAAACCTGGTTTGAATATTATTATTGGAAATAATGGTTCTGGAAAAACTAACTTTTTAAATTATTTATATGATGTTGTTCATATCAACTGGGATAGAAAATCAGAATTAGCCGCAGAATTTATTCTTGCAAAAAAAAGTAATTTATACAGAGTTGTTGTTAGTAAAAGCAGTGTTACTGAAATGGCACATGCTAAAACTTTAGATAATATTATAAATAATAAGAAAAAGCCTAACGTTAAAGTTTTTAAAAACAATATTTTAAAAGAAGAATTGGAAATTGCAGGTGCGGATTTTAATTTCAATATTGGTAATTCTACAGATTATTATATAAAACTTCTTCAATATGGAATTCCAAGAGAGCAAAATATAATTGAAAAACCTGTAAAGCTTTCGTTTTCTTCTACAGGTATTATTAACTCTGATATAAATTCTGAGGGCAAGAGAAGTGAATTTGTAGAATCATTAATTTCTAAAACAGCTTTTTCTATTGTTTTTTATGAACAAGAGTTTGATATTCATAAAGTAAAAACTGTGATTATAGGATTGAATGATTTTTTTAATAATTTAAAGGAAGAACTTAAGGGTTTTACTACAATTGAAAATTTAAGAATTAGTCCTAATTTCAATATATATTATGATGAAGACAAGAATCAGTTTGATGTTCATAATTTATATTTAGAATATTATGTAAATAATAATTGGCTTCCATATTTAAATCTTTCTGATGGAAACAAGCGCTTATTCTATTTAGTATCAGAAGTCATAGCATATCATCAAATAGAAATCTTTTATTCTTTATTTGATGATAAAAATTCCAATCGAATAAATCCTAGTCATATTATCCTTCTCGAAGAACCCGAACTTGGCATTCACCCACACCAACTACACAAACTAATGCTTTTCATAAAAGAACAATCCAGAGAAAAGCAAATCATTTTAACTACACATTCACCACAAGTATTAAATATTTTAGGCTCCGATGAATTGGACAGGATTATCATTTGCAGTTATGACCAGCAAAAGGGAACTCAACTTAGGCATTTAACTGAAAAAGAAACACAAAAAGCACAGCGTTATATGCAAGAGGATTTTTTGAGTGATTACTGGATACATTCCGATTTAGAGCCAGTTATTTAAATATGATAGTTGGATTGGTTGGAGAAGCCCCAAATGATACACAATCAATTAAAAACTTACTTCAAAAGTTTTATCAAAATATAAGTTTTGAACTTTTGTTGAATGACATACATGGAAGCCAGATTGAAAGTCAGAAAACCAAACGATTTTTACGTTCTGAATATGAGCTAAAAAAGCCAGACATTATTATTTTTATCCGTGATCTCGATGCTTTAGAAAATGATGTAAAACAGTTAGAAGTCAGAAAACAGTATTTTCGCGATTTTAACAGTGTTGTTGATAAAAAAGGGATTTACTTATTAAATATTTTTGAAATTGAAGCTTTAATATTAGCAGATGTTGACTGTTTTAATAAGATCTACGAATTAAATATAGCAGTAGTAATTGATCCGATGCAAGTGGAACAACCCAAAGAGTTTCTAAAATCGGAATCCCGAAAATCTGCAAAACAATTTAATGAATCGCATAATCCTGATATTTTCAACTTGTTAAATTTTGATACAGTCAAAGCCAATTGCAAGTATTTTGACGCTTTTATAAAAAATTTGGACAAAGAAATTCAAGCAATAGGATAGGACGTACTTTTTTTCTTCAAACGAAATAAATTATTCTTTTAAATCAATGCTAAATTTCTTATCATTGCTTGATGCAGCAAAACCCGCAACTCGAACTCGCCAATAACTTTGTACAGCATACCAACCGTAATATTTTTTTGACGGGAAAGGCCGGAACGGGCAAAACCACTTTTTTGCACCAGCTTAAAAAAACTTCGCATAAACGGATGGCGGTGGTGGCGCCAACCGGCGTGGCAGCAATTAATGCGGGCGGCGTTACCATTCATTCGCTGTTCCAGTTGCCGTTTGGGCCGTATCTCCCGCAGGAAAACAAAACCCAGCAACCATACAACCGCCAGTTTAACCGCGAAAAAATCAACCTGATCCAAAGCCTGGATCTGTTGGTGATTGATGAAATCAGCATGGTTCGTGCCGATGTGTTGGATGCAATGGACGAAGTGCTGCGCCGTTACCGCAACCGTTCCAAGCCTTTTGGTGGCGTTCAGTTGCTGATGATCGGCGACCTGCATCAGCTTTCGCCCGTGGCCAAACCGGAAGAATGGCAATTGCTGAAACCGCATTACGATACGTTGTATTTTTTCAGCAGCAAAGCTTTAAAGCAAACGCCGCTGGTAAACATCGAACTGAAACACATTTACCGGCAGGCCGATACTGTTTTTATCGGCCTTTTAAATGCCATCCGCGAAAACCGGATTACGAGGCAGGTTTTGAATGATTTAAACCAGCGGCACATTCCTGATTTTAAGCCCGATCAGGAAGGTTACATCACTTTAACCACGCACAACAATTCGGCTCAATATTTAAACGCCAGCAAACTGGCCGAAATCAAACAGCCGGTACATCAATTTAAAGCCGTTGTCCAGGGCGAATTTCCGGAGTTTTCCTATCCAACCGTTTTGGATTTGGAACTGAAAATTGGCGCACAAGTGATGTTTGTAAAAAACGATAGTTCGCGCGAAAAGCTTTTTTACAATGGCAAAATCGGAAAAGTAGTACGGGTGGAGGATGAAACAATCTTTGTAAAATGCCCGGGCGAAGAAGATGAAATTTTAGTTGGGCCGGTGGTTTGGCAAAACATCAAATACGCTTTAAATACGGCAACAAAAGAAGTAGAAGAAACCATCATCGGCAGTTTTACGCAATATCCACTGCGGCTGGCCTGGGCGATAACAATCCACAAAAGTCAGGGTTTAACGTTTGAAAAAGCCATTATTGATGCGCAGGATGCTTTTGCGCATGGCCAGGTTTACGTGGCTTTAAGCCGGTGCAAAACGCTGGAAGGCATGGTTTTAAGCAAGCCGTTGAAAGTAGAAAGCGTAATTACCGACCGTACGATTGCAACTTACACCATCGAAAGCGAACGCAATGTGCCCACAGAAAGTGTTTTATCGGAAGCCAAAAAAGTTTTCCAGGAAACGTTGCTGCGGGAGTTGTTTAGTTTTGCGCAAATCACTGCGAACTATTTAATACTTTTAAAACTGGCAGAAGAAAACGACAATTTATTGGCCGGAAGTTTTGCGCAAACTTTGCATGAAACCAAAATTACAGCCGAAAAAGAAATTTATGCCGTGGCCGATAAGTTTCAGCAGCAATTGAACCAATTGTTGCAACAGCCGCTTTTGCCGGAAGAACACCCCGAATTGCAGGAGCGCGTAAAAAAAGCCGCTGCTTATTTTGTATCCAAGCTGGAGCAAATGCTTCTTTTACCACTAAAAAATTTGGTTGTCGAAACGGATAACAAAGCCATCCGCAAAAGTGTACAAAGTGCGTTAAGTGCTTTAAAACAGGAAGTTGCCGTTAAATTTATGGTGGTAAAAGAAGCATCGGCCAACGGTTTTAACGCGCTGGCTTATCTTCAACATAAAGCAAACGCGGCTATTGATTTAAGTTTGGCTGCTACAGAAAAAAGTAATATTTCTCCAGAAAAACAAACTACTGCAACCGTTATTAATATTGCGCACCCGGAATTGTACGACACGCTTCGCAACTGGCGAAATAAGTTGGCAGAGGAAAGACACATCTTGCCATTCCAAATACTTTCTCAGAAAGTGCTGGGCGAACTGGTGGCACATTTACCTTTAAACACCCAAGAGTTAGTTCGGATAAATGGTATTGGCCCATCCAAAGTGAAGGAGTATGGTGAAGAAATTTTAACTTACATCAACGCTTATTGTAAAGAAAAACAGGTTGAAAAGGTGTCTACCACTATAAATGATTCAGCATTAAATAAGGTTGTGAAACCAGCTATTTTGCAAAACCAACCGGATGCAACCAATAGTTTGACAACAAAAAATAATACTTCCACAAAAATAGTTGAACACGGTCTTGACCCCGATAAATTTGATTTTCCAGATTTGTTTAATGCTTTACGCAGTTGGAGAAATCGACTGGCAGAAGAAAAAAACATGCCTGCTTATGTTATTTTGCATCAAAAAGTTTTGAATAGTTTGGTTGAAGCCTTGCCTTCCACTTTAGCAGAATTGGAAACGATAAAAGGTATTGGCAAGAGTAAAGTGCAGCAATATGGTGAAGAAATTTTGGCTTACATCAACGCTTATTGTAAAAATAAAAACATTGTAAGAGCACCTTTTAATACTTATTCTGCCGAAAAAACAGCAAAGCCATATGTTGCTAAAGTTGATACTAAGCAGGTTTCCTACGAATTATTTCAATCCGGCAAAACTATTGCAGAAATTGCTGCCGAACGTAATTTTGTGGTCAGTACGATTGAAGGACATTTAGCGCATTTCGTAGAAATAGGCGAATTGGAAATTAGTCAGGTTTTTTTGCCGGAAATTGTAGATAAAATCAGTTTATATCTTAGCGAGAACCAGCCTGAAAGTTTGAATGAAGCTAAAAATGATTTGGGTAATACAATTTCTTATAGTGCCATTCGCGCCGTAATGATAAAAAATGGGTTTCCTTTGCCGCAGAGATTGGTTTAATATAGAATGGCTATTGATCGCTTGCCAAAAGGTAATCCAGCTCGCTTAAATCTTTAACGCAACCAAAACCAATTACATCGGCCACCACTTTGCCGTCGGTAACTTCTACGGCGCGTTTCAGTTTGTCGGCACCAAACTTTTGCTGGATGGCGTACATCGTTTTGCGCGCTTTTTCGCCGCGGTTCACATCTTCAAACAAGCTGTACATTATTTTGCCGGTGTTTACAAAATCGGTTACCATCACCCGCAAACCGCTGATTTGGTTGTTAAAGACCGGTGCGGATTGCGTGGTTTCTTCAAAACGTGCAATTCGTTTTTTGATCATCCGCATCAAATTGATGGCATCCTGTATCGGGTTGCTGATGGAAAATCCATCGTCCCAGCGGGTGTCATCTACATACTTCACCGTAAAAGCAATGTTTTTGCAGTAAAAATTATGGTGCACCATGCGCCTTTCCAGTGTGCTGCAAAGCGTTAAAAACAGTTGTTCGATGTATTCCGGGTTGCTTCTTTTATCGGCAGAAATTTGGCGCATGGCTTGCATGCCTTTGTAATCGCTTACCGACATGCCAGTTTCTACGAAGTTCAATTTGTAATGCCAGTACAAACCTTCAATACTTTTAAAAACAGCTTTCAACCTTTCGGGCGGCGTGTAGCGCATTTGCAGCGGCGTTAAAATGCTGGCGCGCTCCAACCGGTAAACCATGTTTTTGCCGATGCCGGGCAAATCAGAAAGTTTTAGCGCGCCCAATTTATCATCAATATTTTGTGCGGTAATGATTTGCAAACCATCAAAACCACCCATATCCGAACCTAATTTGGCCAAAAAAGAATTCGGCGCAATGCCAATGGAGCAGGTGAGCCAATCGCCAACTTCACGCTTAATATCTTCTTTGATTTTTTGTGCGATAAAAACAGTATCAGGATAAACCATTTGATAATTGGTAAGGTTGACGATCGCTTCATCAATACTTTTCGGGATCACTTCCGGGCAATAACGTTTTAAAACATTGATGATTTTGGTGTGGTATTGCCGGTAACGGTTTGGGTTGCTTTCCAGCGGAATCAACTCTGGACAAATTTTCATGGCTTCGTTTAAACGCATCCCGGTTTTTACGCCCATCCGTTTCGCCTCCACCGAAAGCGCAATGGCAAAACCATACTTGCCGGTATAAACACAAACCGCAACCGGCCTGCCGCGCAGCCAGTAATTGTCCTGCTGTTCGCACCGGGCAAAAAAGCTGTTCATATCTACAAATAAAACACGCGGTTCGGTTTGTACTTTGATGGAGTTCTGGTTCATACCTACAAAAATGCTAATTTAATTAGCAAAAACAAGATTGAAACCAATAAAGTTATCCACAATTTTTAGCTCTCTTTCAGCCCAAAAAATAAATTCTTACTGCCGAGAATGGCCATGCTTCTTTTATCGCCCTAAAATCATCATACAAAAATCCGGTTGCCCGAATAATTTTCGCGGAACTCTTTTGGCGTGCAAACTTTCTTCTTTTTAAAAATCCGGTTAAAATGCGAGATGTTGTTGAAACCGCATTTGTAGGCAATTTCGGCAATGGTTTGCGTGGTATCAATCAGCATCCGCGAAGCATGGCCCAAACGGATCTCGTTCAAACTGTCAATAAAAGTGATGCCCGTTCGTTTTTTGATAAACCGGCTGAAAGAAGCTTCCGGCATATTGGCAATTTTTGCCACTTCGGCCAAACTGATTTCGCGGCTAAAATTGGTGTTCATGTATTCAAACACTTTTTCGATGCGGCGGCTGTTGTAATGCGATTTTTCGTTGTTAAAAGCAGCATCCGACAGCGTTTGCATATTTTTGGAAGTGGAAAGATTGTGCAGAATAGACAGCAGTTCGAGCACAGAATCAAAACCGCTTTTCTGGCTCAGTTCCATAATCCGGGGTTTTAGCCGTTGAATGGTGCTTTTAGAAAACAAAATGCCGCGCTGCGAACGCTCCAGCATATTTCGGATAAAACTTAGCTGGTTCTTTTTCAGGAGTTTATCGTCAAAAAGGTCGCGGTGAAACTGGATCGTTACCTCGGTGATTTCTTCGCTTTCGCATTGGTGCGTAAACCAGGCGTGGTATTGGTTCGGGCCGATAAAAACCAGTTCCAAATCGTCAATCATGTCAATATGGTCGCCCACAATGCGTTTGGCGCCTTTCGCGTTCAGGATCAGGTTCAGTTCGTATTCTTCGTGGTAATGGAGCGGAAAATCGAACCTTTTTTTCACCCTGGAAAACATCGTAAAACAATCGCTTTGGGTAAGCGGTGTTATTTCCCGGATAACATTTGTCTGCATGTTTTATTTGCTGTAAACTTGAATCTTTAGGTTTTATTTGGTTAAAATTTAAAGATAACGTTAAAATAGTATTAACAATATACGGGCGCATTTTTACTTTGGTTGCATGATCTTCCTATTTATGCTTATAGAATGTTAAAAAAGCATTATCAAAGCAATTGTCTAAATAATAATTTTGAACTGGATAATGTCAGAATCAACCTAACCTAAAACTTAATGATAAATAAACTACGGAAAGTATTAACGACGGCCTTACTGTTGGCCGTAATAACCGGCACTTCAACCACTTTACACGCACAAAATATTTTGCCTGTTGATAAAGCTGCTACCAAAGAAACCAAAATGTTGTACAGCAACATGCAAAAACTGGCACAGTCAAAAGTGGTTTTTGGCCACCAGGACGATTTGGCTTACGGCGTGGGCTGGGCTTACGAAAAAGGCCGGTCGGACGTTAAAAGCACGGCCGGTGCTTATCCGGGCGTTTACGGTTGGGAATTGGGCCGTTTAGAATTAGACAGCGCAAAAAACCTCGACGGCGTTCCGTTCAACAACATCATTTCCTATGTAAAAGAAGTATATGCCCGCGGCGGCATCAACGAGTTTAGCTGGCATTTTAATGATCCGGTTACGGGCGCAACGGCTTGGAGCACGCCAACTTCAACCGTTAAACAGATCATTCCCGGCGGCGACCATCACGAAGCTTTTGTAAAATATTTAGATAAGTTTGCCGCTTTTGCCAACCAGTTAAAAGGCCCGAAAGGCGAGATGATTCCCGTAATTTTCCGTCCGTTCCATGAGCATACCGGCAGTTGGTTTTGGTGGGGAAACAAAGAATGCACGCCCGAAGAATACATCGCTTTGTGGCGTTTTACCATTGATTATTTGCGCAATACCAAAAAACTGCACAACCTGCTCATTGGTTATTCTGCCGCTGGTTATGCGACCGAAAAAGATTATCTGGAGCGTTATCCCGGCGATGCTTATGTAGATATCATCGGTTTTGATGCGTACATGGACAAAGACGCCGGTTACTTTAAAAAAGACCTGGAAAACCGTTACCAAATCCTGGAAAATGTGGCTACCGAACACCACAAAGTTCCGGCCCTGACTGAAGTTGGCTACCAAGGAATCCCTGACCCAAACTGGTGGACACAGGTTTTGCTTCCAATTATCACCAAATACAAAACGGCGTACATACTTACCTGGCGCAACTGGAAAACCGAGCATTATTTTGCGCCTTATCCAGGCCAGGTTAGCGTTGCCGATTTTAAAAAGTTTTATGCTGATCCGCATATCATTTTTCAGGATAAATTATCGCATTCCATCTACACTCAAAAACTTTAAAAACGGATGTACGACCTGAAACCTTTTGAACAGGAACTGGAAAATATCCTAAACTATTGGATAAAATATACGCCCGATGCGCAAAACGGTGGCTTTTACGGCAAGATTGATCACGATAACCAAGTTTATCCCGAAGCGCCAAAAGGTTCGGTGTTGAACGCGCGTATTTTGTGGAGTTTTTCGGCTGCTTATCAGCAAAACCCAAAACCCATTTATTTGGAGATGGCGAAGCGGAGTTACGATTACATCCATGCTTCTTTTATAGATAAAAAATTTGGCGGCGTTTACTGGACGGTAGATTATCAGGGCAACCCGCTGGATACCAAAAAGCAGGTTTACGCTTTGGCTTTCATGATTTATGGCTTGTCGGAATATTACAAAATCAGCAAAGATGAAAGCGTGCTTCTTTTAGCACAACAAATTTTTGCCGATATTGAAAAGCACAGTTTCGATCAAAAAAACGGCGGCTATCTCGAAGCCTTTGCACAAAACTGGGAAGAGTTGCCCGATTTGCGTTTAAGCGCCAAAGATGCCAACGAGAAAAAAACCATGAACACGCATTTGCACATTTTGGAAGCTTACACCAACTTGTACCGGGTTTGGAAAAATGATTTTTTAAAGCAGCAGATTCGCGGGCTGATCTATGATTTTCTGGAACACATGATCGGCCCGGAAACCAACCGTTTGATTTTGTTTTTGGATGAAAACTGGATGCCAAAATCAAACATTATTTCTTACGGCCACGATATCGAAGCTTCCTGGCTGTTGCTTGAAGCTGCCGAAGTTTTGGAAGATGACATGCTTCTTTTACAGGTAAAAAATAAGTGCGTTGAAATGGCGCGCTCGGCTTCAAACGGTTTAGACCGAGACGGTTCGATGTATTACGAATACGAGCCGGAACATAATCATTTAAGTAAAGACCGCCACTGGTGGGTGCAGGCCGAAGCGATGGTTGGTTTTTTAAACGCCTGGCAATTGACCGGCGAGCAAGCTTTTTTTGAGCAGTTTGAAGGCGTTTGGAAATACATTCAAGCCCATATTATTGATGCAGAAAAAGGCGAATGGGTTTGGGGAATCCGCGATGATGAAAGTTTAATGCCAGGCGAAGATAAAGCCGGTTTGTGGAAATGCCCGTACCACAATTCGCGTGCTTTGCTGGAAGTAATTTATCGGTTAAAAAAAGCTGCCTGACAAACTGAAAGCCTGTTTAATATTTTATTCTTTGCTATTTTGGCTAAAGCCAATAACCTTGCACACAACCACGGCCTAAAGGCCGTGGCAATTTATAAACTCAGCTTTTTGTTCCTCAAAACAAACTTGTCCGATAATATCAAATTATCTGGTGGCAAGCCAATATATTAAATGCTGCTTTAAAAGTTGTTTAAACTCTTTTCTGGCCTTTTTTTGGGCTGATGCTTCTTTTACCCTATAAAAACCGGTGCCTATACCAGCGTGAACAAACCAAAAACCAGGCAATACCAATTTTTAGGCGGTAAAAGAAGCATGGTGTAAAGCACAAAAAAATAAGTTTAAACATGTTCTTAAATTGCCACGGCCTTTAGGCCGTGGACAAAGCACACAAACAGCGGGCTTTAGCCAAAAACTAAAATTATAAGCCGTTAAATTTGTTGGCATAAAAGAAGCATGAAAAACCGTTTCGATAAATTTAAAAAAGCACTAATCCATTTAGTATTTTAGCTGTACCAAATTTTGCTATGGCTGATGCATCAAACCAACGTTTTATTGCACATTTCGACCTCGATTCGTTTTTTGTAAGCGTTGAGCGGTTGAAAAACAGTGCTTTAATTGGCAAGCCGGTTATTGTTGGCGGCTCTACCGATCGCGGCGTTGTTGCAGCTTGCAGTTACGAAACCCGTGTTTTTGGTGTCCACAGCGCGATGCCGATCCGGCAGGCGCGAAAATTATGTCCGCAAGCAATTTCTGTCCGCGGCGATTTTGAAAGTTACAGCCATTATTCGCGTTTGGTTACTTCCATTATCCGCGAACGCGTACCCGTTTTAGAAAAAGCCAGTATTGATGAGTTTTACATGGATTTAACCGGGATGGACCGCTTTTTTGGCTGCAGCCAGTTCACCAAAGAACTGAAACAAACGGTGGTCAAAGAAACTGGTTTGCCCATTTCCTACGCGCTGGCGTCCAACAAACTCATCTCCAAAATTGCAACAAACGAAGTAAAGCCCGACGGACAAATCGAAGTAAAACATGGCCAGGAAAAGCAGTATTTATCAGCTTTGAAGATCGAAAGGATGCCCGGCATTGGCGAAAAAACGGCAGTCCAGCTTCGGCAAATGGGTTTTTTTACGTTGAAAGATATAAGCGAATCCAACCCGGAGTTGATGGAAATGCGGTTCGGAAAAGGCGGCTTGGATTTGATCCGCCGCGCCAGCGGCATTGATGATTCCCCGGTGGTGCCATATTCGGAACGGAAAAGCATCAGCACCGAAAACACTTTTGAAAGCGATGTGGTTAACTCGGATTTCTTGCTGACCGAACTGGTGCGCATGACTTCCAAGATTGCTTTCCTGCTTCGGCAACAAAAAAAATTAAGCGGTTGCGTTACCGTTAAAATTCGTTATTCGGATTTCTCAACCGAAACCAAACAAACCGTAATTGCATACACGGCGGCAGACCATGTAATTTTAGCGGCTGCCAAAGAAATTTTCCACAAAGCGTACAAACCCAACTTGCAAGTGCGGCTGATTGGCGTAAAGTTGAGCCATTTGATCCAGGGCGAATACCAGTTGGATATGTTTTCCGGCGCAACCGAAAACCGCAAGTTGTATGATGCGATGGACCAAATCCGCAACCGTTTTGGCGAAGGCTCTGTTGTCCGCGCCATTACTTTGGATAAATTGTAAATTACTTCCAACTAAAATTGTTCTTTTTTTAATAAGAACAAAAGGCAGGCTAATGCTTCTTTTATGCCTGTTTTTTTGGTACCGAAATCAGCTTAAACCTCAGTTCAAAAAAATGTTGATAAAAGAAGCATTAGCCTTAACCTGTTTAAAATTAGTGCGTACAAGGAAAATATCAGTTGATTTTTTGCACATCCACAAAAACAAAAAATATGAATCCGAATCAATACTGCACTGTTTTAAATGTAGCTAATGTTATCAGTACCAACATTTTGGGTTTTACTTTCTGGGGCACTTCGGTAGAATTTGTTACCAGCGACGATTTAAGGTCTGCCGGCATCGTTTATTTTTTAAATAAAGATGAAGCGTTGAGTTTAAGAACGGGCAATAAGTTTTTGCGGTAAGGATATTGCGTTCGATTAAAAGCAATGCTTCTTTTACAACCCATTTTTGGTAGATAAAAGCAATAAACGCTTCTTAACTTCTCTCCTAATTATCAGGAAAAAATCATGTATTTGTATCAGCAGAACACAAACCATAATTTTGGTGTTGTTGCTGAAAAACAGTTATCATGCAAAATCCAAATTCGATTACCATTGCCGCAAAAAGTAAAAATCCTATAAAAGTTAAACGTTTCGGTTACGGAACGATGCGCCTTACCGGCGAAGGAGTTTACGGCGAACCGCCAAACCGGCCCGAAGCATTACAAATATTAAAACAAACCACCAGCAGCGGCATTAATTTTATTGATACGGCCGATTATTATGGCGAAGATGTAACCAACCGTTTAATTGCCGAAGCTTTATATCCTTACCCGCAGGATCTGGTAATCTGCACCAAAGTTGGCGCTACCCGCAAGCCCGATAAAAGCTGGATCACTTACAACAAACCTGAAAATTTACGCAGTAGTATTGACAAAAACCTGCAAACTTTAAAGCTGGAACAAATTACTTTAGTTCATTTTAGGGTGATGCCGGACAGCGAAGTCCCGTTTAAAGAATCAATGGATGCAATGTTTGACATGCAAAAAGAAGGAAAAATTTTGCACGTTGGCGTAAGTAACGTTAGTGCGGAAGAACTGGAAACCGCTTTAAGCATGGGCAACATTGCCACAGTTGAAAACATGTTCGGTCACGGTCAACGTAATACTTTAACATCACATTATGGAGAAAGCCGCGGCGGCGAAGAAGTGCTGGCTTTGTGCGAAAAGAACGAAATTCCGCTGATCCCTTATTTTTCACTCTTTACTTCCATGCCGAAAAAGGATGAAAAGATTGCTGCGATCGCGCAAAAATACAACGTTACAGCAGCACAGGTTAATTTGGCCTGGTTGTTACATTACTCGCCTTGGATTTTGCCAATTCCCGGCACATCTTCGTTAAAACATTTTGAAGAAAATTTAAAAGCAAGGGATTTAGTGTTGACCAAAGAAGACATGGATTTTTTGGGATAACAAATTTAGGGTGATAAAAGAAGCATTGTCTTCCTGAGAAAATCAAAAAGCCGTGTCAGTTAATGCTGATACGGCTTTTTAGTGCACCCGATAGGAATCGAACCTATATCATGAGAACCGGAATCTCACATTCTATCCATTGAACTACGGATGCAGGGCGGCAAATATATCAATTTGAACAATGATTTCGGAATGGATTGTTTGAAAAAATAGTTTTTGCCAAACGTTTCCGGCTTAAATTTTCGGGCTAATGGTTGTTTTCCTGCCGAAAATGCTATCTTCCAGCTTCTTTTAAAAGCTAAAATATCAGATCGAAAATGCTCAACCGTCGTAAATTTTTAACCGGTACGCTTGGTGCTTCCGGCGTGCTTTTAAGTGCCAAAGTCATCGGAAAAAGTGTGGTAAAAGAAGCATCGGTTGCCAATTTTCCCATCGTTATCTCCACCTGGGATTTTGGTATCCCGGCCAATCAGGAAGCCTGGAAAATTCTTTCTCAAGGCGGCCGCGCTTTGGATGCCGTGGAAGCAGGCGTTAAAATCCCGGAAGCCGACCCGAACAACCATAGCGTTGGCGCGGCCGGTTATCCTGACCGCGACGGACACGTTACGTTGGACGCCTGCATTATGGACGAAAAAGGCAACTGCGGCGGTGTGGCCGCGATGGAATACATTGACCATCCGATTTCGGTTGCGCGGATGGTGATGGAAAAAACGCCGCACGTATTGTTGGTGGGCGAAGGCGCAACACAGTTTGCTTTGGAAAACGGCTTTAAAAAGAAGCAACTGTTGAACCCGGAATCGGAAAAGGCTTGGAAAGAGTGGCTTAAAACGGCGGATTATAAACCGGAAATCAACATCGAAAACAAACTTTATTCGCCCAAAAAATTACCTGGAAACCAATATAACCATGATACCATTGGTATGCTGGCACTGGATGCGGCAGGCAATATTTCCGGTGCCTGCACCACAAGTGGCATGGCTTGGAAAATGCACGGCAGGGTGGGCGATAGCCCGATTATTGGTGCCGGATTGTTTGTGGACAACGAAGTAGGCGGCGCAACTTCCACCGGCGTAGGCGAGGAAGTGATCCGAAATGTGGGCAGTTTTTTGGTGGTGGAACTGATGCGCCAGGGCTACAAACCGGAGGATGCCTGTAAAGAAGCCGTTAACCGGATCATCAAAAAGAAACCGGAACTGGCCAAAACGCTGCAAGTCGGGTTTTTGGCTATCAACAAAAAAGGGGAATATGGTGCTTATGCCATCCAAAAAGGTTTTTCTTTTGCGGTTTGCAACGCCGAAAAGCAGGACTTGCTAATCAAAGGGAAAAGCGTTTTTTAATCGGCAAAAATGGTCAAGATCGAAATTTGTGCCGGTTCGCTCCGTTCAGCTTTGAATGCCCAGCAAGGCGGTGCCTACCGCGTAGAGTTGTGCGATAATTTGAAAGAAGGCGGAACTACGTCGTCGTACGGAATGCTTCTTTTAGCACGGAAAAATCTCAGCATAAACCTGTTTCCGATCATCCGGCCACGAGGCGGCGATTTTTTGTATGACGGTTTGGAGTTTGAAATCATGAAAAAGGATGTTGAACAATGCCGGGATTTGGGTTGCGATGGTGTTGTTTTTGGTATCCTGAAAAAAGACGGCAACATTGATGTGGAACGTTGCCTGGAACTAAAACAAGCAGCCGGAAATTTGGGAACCACATTTCACCGTGCGTTTGACCGTTGCAAAGATCCTTTTACCGCGTTGGAAGAAATTATTGAAATGGGTTTCGAGCGGATTTTAACTTCGGGCATGGAAAATAGTGCCATAAAAGGAGCATCGCTTATTTCAAAATTGGTTGAACAGGCAAAAGGTAGGATTTCGGTTATGCCTGGTGCCGGCATTCGCCCGGAAAATTTAAAACAGTTGATTGAACTGACAGGTGCCACCGAGTTTCATACTTCGGCAAAAGGCATTTTTAAAAGTGAAATGTTTTTTACGGATGTGAAAACGGGCAATTATCAGGAAGAGTTTTTGATAGAACAAACCGATGTTGATGTGGTAAAAGCTTTAGTCCGAATTGCGGGAGGCAAAACTTAAATACTGTTTTTACCAGCATAAAAACAGTATGCTTCTAAACCTCGCACCAATTTTAATGAGGTAAAAGAAGCATCAGGTTTTAGTGGAGAAAATCAACCTAATCAAAATAGCTGAAAAAGCAAAAGCTCCTGGTGTTTGTACCAGGAGCTTTTGCTTTTTCATTTTGCTTTTAGTTTTTCACTTTTAAATCCCACCATAAACGGGTGCCACCGTTGTCCGGGCCGTTTAATAAAGTAACAGCTTTTGTAACTTCAGCTTTGTTGTTGTTGTATTCATCCTGTGAAAAGGGAAGCCTGCGGATAAAATCTGTCGTACTAATCGTGCCCTGGCTGTTGTTGACTACAACCGGCATCAAAACAGGGTAATTGGTCCTTCTGAATTCGGCCCAAGCCTCTTCGCCATCTGGCCACAATCCCAGCCATTTTTGGGTGATGATACGTTCCAGTTTTTGCTGGTACGTTGCCCCGTCGTCCCACTTAATCGTAATCTTACTTAAATAAGGCGATCCGGCAGGCAGGTTGTTGGTTGCACTGGCAAGGTCTATATAAGGTGCTTCTGTGCTGGTTGCATCATTTGCATAATTGCCCAAACTTCCGCTAACCCCGTTAAGGTCAAACGAAAGGGCAATCCCCTCATTATAAAAGCCGGAAGGCGTGCCACCCATGTTCCATCCGCGCAAAGCACCTTCGGCCTTTAAAAAAGACACTTCAGAAGCTGCCATCAATTGAATTGGGGTAGATGCGTTTGTCGTACCAAAATTTAACAAACTGGCATCTGCATATTGCTGGGTAGAAGTAATGGCAACCCCATTACGGATCCCGCGGTACTGGCCGGCACCATTA
>CAXTKQ010000009.1:28288-39795 GCA_964244955.1 uncultured Sphingobacteriaceae bacterium
AGGCTTAAAATAAACAGGAAGCCTTGGGTCGTTAAAACCTTTAAGGTAGCATTCCATTGGTGCGCCCATGTTGATGTCTCCGTATTCATAGGTAATTGACCAAAGCGAATTGGTGAAAGTAACACCATTGGCCGGGTGTACAAAAGCATTATCACCGTTTGTTGTGAGTAAGCCATTCGGGTCATTTACAGCTTCTTCTGCTTTAGTTTTTGCCAAAGCCGGATTTACCATGGCAATGCGGATAGCCAAACGAAGCTTTAAAGAATTTGCAAATTTAAGCCACTGCTTATAATCGCCATTGTAAACTAAATCATAAGGCTGAAATGGTTTTACTCCCGGATTGGTTTTAATGTATTGCGTTAAGGTTTTAATTGCAAAATCTAGTTCGGTAAAAAAAGTATTGTAAATTACTTCCTGGCTGTCATACGGTGTTGTAAACCCGCCTTTTCCAAAAGAGGTATAAGGCATAGGGCCATAAACATCGGTAACGCGGTGCATGGCTTCAACCTTAAGTATATTGGCAATTGCTAAATAATCCGGTGAACTTGCTGCTGCTCTCTTGTTGACTTGTAACCAGTTAGACATAATATTTTGGAAGCCAATGTTGAACGGTGCAGTGTTCCAGCCCGGTACAAGCCCGTAATTGGTGTTGTTTACACCGCCGTTAAACGGGTCGCCAGACATCATATAGCCAGAATAAATATCCGCATTTAAATTCTGCTGTAATTGATACAAGTAATTGGTCGTGCTGAAAATAGAAAGCTGCATGGGCAGCATAAAAGTACCTAAGCCCTCGCCATCAATTTTAAGTAGCGAATCTGTGGCATTATACCTGTTGGTGTTATACTTTTCAAAATCTTTTGTACAAGAAGTTTGAAATAAAACCGCACTTATGGCCAATAGTACCGGCCAGTATTTTATGGGCGTATTTTTTGTTTTCATGTTATTTTTAAGTTTAAATTAACGGTTAAAAACGGGCACTTATTTTAAAACCAATACTACGGATGGTAGGAAGGTTAAACACATCAAGCCCTTGCAAACCATTGGCCGTAGATAAGGCAACATCCGGGTCAAAAGGGGCATTGTTTTTTATCATCCACAAATTCCTGCCGATAACAGAAAGGCCAACATTTTTTATTTTATTGTTTAGATAAGTACCAGGTAGGGTGTAACCAAAAACCAGTTCGCGCAAACGGATGTTGGTAGCGCTGTAAACATATTCGGAAGCAATGGCATTACGGCCGCCAACAGTTGTATAATATAACTGCGAATCTACTTTTTTACCATTAACCACAACACCACCATTGTCGCGCGCTTTCCCGGATGCTTCAGAAACGCCATACTGGTCAAGCACTGCCTGGGTTAAAGAAACAACCTGGCCTCCAAACCTTCCATCAATTAGAAAGCTCAACCTAAAGTTTTTGTAGTTGAATTCATTTTGAAAGCCAGCTAAAAAATTAGGGTTATAGTTTCCTATTCTGGTATAATCTTGTGATTTTATTGGGTTGCCATTGGCATCTGTTATATAATTTCCGTTAGCATCTTTTTCTGCGGCATTGGCATACATATCGCCATAAGAACCACCTTTTTGTACACGAAGGTTAAACACATCCGAAGAAAGGTTGACATAATCTAACGAAGTATTGGCACGAGTATAAGGATCAGTATATTCAAGTACATCTAAAACTTTGTTTCTGTTCAATGAGAAGTTCACACTTGGCCTCCAGGTAAAACCTCCAAATTTAGCAGTATAAGCCAAAGTAGCTTCGATACCTTTGTTCATCAAATTACCACCGTTAAAATAGTAACTGCTATAACCGGTTGAAGGGCTTACACTAATTTGGTAAATTTGATTGGTACTGAAAGATTTGTACAAGTTTACAGTCAGGTTTAAATTGTCATTCAAAAAACGGCTGTCTAATCCGATTTCGTAAGATCTGGTGTTCTCCGGTTTTAATGTATTAAACGGTGCCGCACCTATAGCATTCGTTGTTCCGTTATTAATGGCATACGTAGGGTTGGTAGCATAATTAATCGAACTACCGTTACCCACATTGGTGATATTTGCCCTGATTTTAGCAAATGAAATAGCTTCCGGCAGTTTAAACAACTGGCTTAAAACAGCATTTAACCCAACAGCAGGATAAAAGAAATGATCTTTGTTTGTAAAAGCCAAACTCGAATCCCAATCATTACGGCCGGTGATGTCTAAAAATATTTTATTGTCATAACCTAAAGTGGCTGTACCAAATACAGATTGAATTTGCCGCCTGTCTGCATATTGGGATGGGTGTACGCGTGTATAATCAATATTGGATATAGAAAACACGTTGGCAAAGTTTAACAAGTTGCCGTCTGTAACAGAACCTTGTGTTTGGTTATTTTGAAAGCTGCCGCCCAAATTAGCAGTCAACGTAAATTTATCAGATAGTTTTTTATCAAAACTTGCAATCACATCAGCGTAGGTTTGCGTTACACCGCTTGGGTTAAAAGTATATCCGCCTTTGGCCCCGGTAAGTGTATTAACGGTTGAAGCATAGCGTTCGGCTTCATAAACATCGTCGGTACGGTCAACCTTTAACCTTCCCTGAATGTTCAACCAATCTGTGATGGTGTATTTTGCACTGATGGTTCCCAATATACGGTTTAAACGGTCCTGGTTGTTGTTGCGGTTTACAATCCAATAAGGGTTTTGGGTGGCAATATCGCTAATGGTGTATGGCCAGTTTTGTGTATTTAATTGTCTTGCCGGATTATAAACTTCGTAGTTGTTTTTGTACTGGCTAAAATCAACGCCTCTTGGAAAAACGTACAAAGGAACAATTGGGTTGTAGTAAAAACCCTGGAACGGCCTGTTGTTTACATTTTGTGAAATATAATTGGCAGAAACATCTAAGGACAGTTTATTTTTAAAAAACTGGCTGGAGTTGCGTACCGTAAAATTGTATTTATCCAGTTTGTTGTTTGGGATGATACCGTTAGAGTTGGTATTTTCAAAAGAAAAATAAGTCTGGTTGGTTTCTGTGCCGGTTTGTACAGATAAAGCATTGATCAAAGTTCTGCCGGTATTGTAAAACGACTTAGGGTCGAATGTACTTGGGGAAGCCAATTTACTGCCCCAGCTAAAAGGGGAATTTACCACAGGTTTCCCATTTTCATCTACGGTTGTTTCGCCATACGTTTTTTGAAGTTTTGGTATCAAAAACGGGTTTTCAAAAGTTGTATTGGATGAAAAGTTAACTGTTGTTTTTCCTGCTAATCCTTTTTTAGTGGTGATTAAAATTACACCATTGGCACCCTGGCTGCCATATAATGCAGCCGAAGATGACCCGGGAAGTACCGTAATGCTTTCAACGTCGTCCGGGTTAAGGTTTTCAATGGCATCGCCTCTGTCCTGGCCGCCAAATACACCACCAATCTGTGCACTGTTGTTGCGTGGCATCGGGATACCATCAATTACATACAGTGCATTGTTATCACCGTTGATAGATTTATTGCCACGCAAAACAACCTTAGTTGAACCGCCAACGCCGGAAGAACTCCGGGTGATTTGCGCGCCTGCTACTTTGCCTGATAAACTATTGACTAAACTCGCATCGGGTACGTTCGTCAGTTCGTTGCCGCTAACTGTTTGTACGCCATAAGTTAACGACCGGGATTCCCTCCGGATACCTAAAGCTGTTACCACAACTTCTGTTAAATTATTTGTAGCAGGTACAAGGCGGATGGTAAGGGCAGTTTTTCCTGCAACCGGCACTTCCTGGTTTTGGTAACCGATATAAGAAAAAACCAAAACGGCATTTTCGGGTGCAGTAATAACAAAAGCACCGTTAACATCTGTTGATACACCGGCCGTTCCGTTCTTCACTTTTACGGAAACGCCAATTAACGGCTGGCCTTTTTCGTCTAATACTTTTCCGGAAACGTTGATGTCCGCAAATTGGGGCTTTAACAACGCTGATTTAACCGCTATCGGTTTTAAACCTGCGGGATATGTAGAAATGCCGGCCGAAGCATCCAGGTTAAAAATTAACACAGATGCAAAGGTTGCTGTTAAACATAGCTTTGGAAAGCCATGTTTAACAGCAGTACCGGTTAGGTATTTACTGATTTTCATATAATAATAGGATTAAGTTAAAAACTATGGCCTGCCCGAAAGCAGGTGCTGTTAATAAAGAATGAGTGGTTTATCTTGAGATTGAGGTATTGGTTGTCAAGATTATAAGTAGTTTTTTTTCATCATAAGCAATTAAATTGGTGTGGTTAAATAGTTATATAAAAGGTAAAAATGAGCCAATAAATTTTTCTTCTGTTTTCAATTTCAAGTCTTGCTAAATTTTTACCTGGTAAAAGAAGCATTGCCGTTCTTACTTCAAAACCAGCAAGATTTGAGTAATTTTTAAACACCCTGTTCCTGATGGCATAAAATTTAAAGTACCGACTAAGTAAAAAATAATATTTTAAACTTCCTACTTCTTTTTAAAAAATTTAAAAAGTTTTTTATTTCTCATATTTTTATCGGATATATGTAGAAGATTGTACCTTAAAAAATGACCGCCAATCGCATAGAACATCTACTCAACTACAGTAATTTAATTAAATGCTTGTATTACAACGAGGTATTGACCAGTGCCGACATCAGTAACTACACAGGCAAAAGCATCCCGCATACCATCAAAGTATTGAACGAACTGATCAAAGAAGGTTATGTGGCCGAAAAAGGCTTTGCCAATTCGAGCGGTGGGCGCAAGCCGTTGAATTATTCGCTGGTTGCTGACACCCATTATTTGCTTTCTGTAGCGATGGACCAGTTTTCGGCACAAATGGTGGTGGTGGATATGAACAACAACTTTGTAAGCAATGTTGTCCGTTACGAATTTAACATACATCTTTTATCGGCCGAAACTTTTGTAGGCCAACTGAAAAACTTCCTGAAAAATTGCGGCGTGCCTGAAACCAATATCCTCGGTATCGGCCTTACGATGCCGGGTTTTGTAGATACGGAGGCCGGTGTAAACTATACTTTCCTAAAAGTTAGCGGCCAAACTTTGGTCGAATACATCGAGCAAAATATTTCCATCCCGGTTTTTCTGGACAATGATTCTACCGCTATTGCCCTGGCCGAGCAAAAGTTTGGCGTAGCGGCACATATCAAAAACGTGATGGTGCTTAATTTAGGCTGGGGAATTGGTTTGGGGATGATTTTGAACGATAAAATTTTCAGGGGAAACAATGGCTTGGCCGGAGAGTTCAGCCATATCCCACTTTTTAAGAAAGGGAAACTTTGTAATTGCGGCAAGCACGGCTGCCTGGAAACAGAAGCTTCTTTAATCGCCGTAACAGCAACCGCAAAAGAAGGCATCCGGCAGGGGCAAATTACCAGCCTGGCCAATTACAAAGAAGTGGACGCCGATGCTATCATTACAGAGGCGATTAAAGGCGATGTGTTTTCTGTGAAACTGATTTCGGAAGCGGCGTATCATGTTGGCGAAGGTTTGGCTATCCTCATCCATTTGATGAACCCGGCGGCTATAGTTTTAAGCGGAAAAGGAAGCGTGGTAGGAAAACTGTGGCTGGCACCGATCCAGCAGGCCATCAACGAGCATTGCATCCCGATGCTGACCAATTATACCGAATTTATCATCTCCAACTTAAACACCAAGGCGCAATTGATTGGCGGCGCGGCGCTGGTGGTCGAAAACTTTGGCAAAAAACTGGAAGATAAATTGGCAGCCATAGAAGAAAGCGCTTATGCAAATTAATTTTCATCACCAAAAAAAGAGTGCTAAAAGAAGCATTGTGCTTCCATAAAAATTTACCATCATTTTAAACTGAATTATATTGCAAACTTCAACCAAACCAACAAAACTTAGTTTTTCAAAAACAGCAATCGTTGCAGCTTGCAGCCGGGCAATTGCCCATGCTGTTTTTATCACTGTTTTTTTAGTGTCGGCGGCGCAGGCACAAACAGTTTATGAATTAAATTCCGGTTGGAAATGTGCGCCGATTGCAGAAGCGAAAGAAAGCGGAACTGCTTTATCTCAAAATAACCATACTATAAATAATTGGATGCCGGCCACTGTTCCAGGAACGGTTTTGACCACATTGTTAAACAACCAAAAAGTGCCCGATCCTTTTTACGGGATGAACAACGAGCGCATCAAAGACATTTACCAAACCGGCCGAGATTATTACACCTATTGGTTTGTAAAAGATTTTGAAGAAGCAGCGCCAACAAACGGCAACCAGGTTTATTTAAACTTCCGCGGCATTAATTACTCCGCAGAAATTTATCTCAACGGAAAAAAAGTGAACCCGAAAACACACGTCGGCATGTTTTTGCGGGAGAGTTACAATATCAGTTCTTTCCTCAATAAAAACGGAAAAAACCGGTTGGCTGTACTGGTTTATCCGCCAAACCCGGTTGGCAAACCTGGCGGACAAGGCGGCGACGGCCAGATTGCCAAAGGCGTTGGCCTGCAATATACAGCAGGCTGGGATTGGATTGCACCGATGCGCGACCGCAATACCGGAATTTGGGATAAAGTTACCATCGAAAAAACTGGAGCAGTTAACCTGTTAAATCCGCATGTAATTACGGTTGTTCCTGGAATCAGGAAAGTTTTGGGAACGCAGCAACCAGCGATTATCAAAGCATCGGCCGAACTGCAAAACGCTGAAAATCATGTGGTAAAAGGAGTATTGCAATTTACGCTGGACGGAAACACAATTTCTAAAAACGTAACGCTTCCAGCTAATGCTACGCAGGAAGTTTCGCTTGCTGATCTCACCCTAAAAAACCCAAAGTTGTGGTGGCCGCACGGTTACGGCCCGCAGAATTTATACAATTCAAAAATTCAGTTTTTAGTTGGGCGCCAAGTTTCTGATCAGGAAAATGTTTCGGTTGGCGTTCGTGAAATTACCACGAGTTGGAATACCGAAACGCAGAGCCGGCAAGTGGAAGTGAACGGACAAAAAATATTTATCAAAGGCGGAAACTGGATTATTTCGGACGCCATGCTGCGTTTTTCGGATGCGCGTTATGATGCGGAAGTACGTTTTCACCGCGATATGAACCTGAACCTGATCCGGGTTTGGGGCGGTGCTTTGGTAGAACGGCCAGAATTTTATCAGGCTTGCGATAAATATGGTTTGCTTGTTTTTCAGGATTTTTGGATTTCTGGCGATGCAAACGGCAAATGGCTGGACCCGGCGAAAGCTGACGACCAATGGACGCGCCGCAAATATCCCGACGACCATCAATTGTATTTAAAATCTGTTGCCGATCAGATCAAACTCGTTCGTAACCATTCTTCGCTGGCCATTTGGTGCGGCGGAAACGAAATTACACCGCCCGAGGATATTTTGCTGGCCGTCCGCGATACGTTGATGCCAAAATTAGACGGCACACGTTGGTTTGTAGAGTATTCTAACTCGGATAAAATGTCGCTCAATACCATTGGCGGCAACGGCGACGGGCCTTACGGCATCCAGCCGCTTTCCAATTTTTGGCAGGAACGGACTTTTCCTTTCAACTCCGAAATTGGTTCGGTTGGTTTGAGCGATTACGAATCGTTGCAGCGTTTCATCCCGGAGAAAAACCTGATTGCACCGGAATATTCGGCCCAAAACAAAACCGCTAAAGTAGATTCCGTTTGGGATTACCACAAATACATTGCTTACGATGCTTTTATTGATCCGTACGGGAAAGCAAAAGATGCCCGGGACTTTGCAGCCAAAGCACAATTGGTTAATTACGACCAGTACCGCGGCTTGATGGAAGGTTTCAGTTCGCACATGTGGAGCTGGTACACCGGCACGATCATCTGGAAAACCCAAAACCCGTGGACGGCCATGCGCGGGCAGATGTACGATTATTACCTGGACCCGAACGCTTGCTTGTACGGTTTGCACAACGGCAGCGAACCTTTGCATCCAATGTACAATCCGGTTACGGGCATGGTTTCTATCGTAAACAATACTTTTGAAACCCAGCGCGACTTGATGCTGACCGTTAAAACCATTGACATGAATGGTGAGGAAGGTTTGGTTACGCAGGTTTTTGAAGAAGTGCTGCCTTCGTCGGTCAAAGGTTTTTTGCCGGTAAAAACAGTAGTAGAAAAGCGCGCGCACAACAAAGGCGTGTTTTTGTGCCTGCAACTTTTCGACAAAAACAAGCATAAACTGAGCGAAAATATTTACTGGATAAAAGATGCATCGGGCAGTTATTCGGGCTTGCAGGAAATGGCTGCATCGCAATTGCAAACTTCGGCACAAAAAACAGGCGAAGGAAAAATTGAAGTAATATTGACCAACCCGGCAAAAGCGCCGCTTGCTTTTTTTAACCGTTTATCTTTGGTTAATGCGGCAACGCACAAACGGGTTTTGCCGGTTTTTTATTCGGATAATTATATCTCGGTTTTGCCGGGCGACGAGCAGAAAGTAACGCTGGAATATCAGCTTAAACCAGGCGAACCAATGCCGCAACTTTCGGTAAGCGGCTGGAATTTGCCCGAAAAACTAATCACGATAAAATAAAAGCTGTTTAAATTTATATCAGGAAAAAAATGGCAATGCTTCTTTTACCCTATAAAAATTGGTGTTTGCATCAAATTTTTATAAAATCAAAAACCGATTGTTGCCAATTTTTATAAGGTAAAAGAAGTATGAGGCTTAACAATTAAATTTTAAACACGCACTGAATTTTTGCCTGAACATAAAATCAACCTAAAAAAACAACACGTATGGCCCGTTTAAATTTGTTGGAAGAAACCCGGTACGAAAAGCTTCCGGTTACAGTATTTGCTGATAAAAATGAAGCATCTGTGCAGGTGGCAAAGCGGATTGCCGAACTGATTGCCGCCAAAAGTGCAAAAGGCGAAAAAACAATCCTCGGTTCGGCAACTGGTGCAACGCCGGTAAAAGTTTATGCTGAACTCGTGCGTTTGCACCGCGAAGAAGGGCTGAGTTTTGCCAATGTGATTACGTTCAACCTGGATGAATATTTCCCGATGCAACCAACGGCAGCGCAAAGCTACGTTACGTTTATGAACGAGCATTTGTTCAACCACATTGATATCCCAAAGGAAAACATAAACATCCCAGACGGCACTTTGCCACAGGAAGAGGTAGCCGCTTTTTGTCTGGAATACGAAAAAAAGATTAGCAGTTATGGTGGGCTGGATTTGCAGATTTTGGGCATTGGCCGTACGGGCCACATTGGTTTTAACGAGCCGGGTTCGGCGCCAAACTCGGGCACACGTTTGGTTACTTTGGATGATTTGACACGCCGCGATGCTTCCCATGATTTTGGCGGAAAAGAAAACGTGCCGGTAAAAGCCATTACGATGGGCATCGGCACGATCTTTAAAGCGCGCGAAATTATTTTGATGGCCTGGAACTACAAAAAAGCTTCGATCATCAAAAAAGCGGTGGAGGGCGAAATTTCTTCGGACGTGCCGGCTACATATTTGCAACTATCTGAAAACGTGGAATTTGTTTTGGACGAAGAAGCCGCTGCCCAGTTGACCCGTTTTAACACCCCGTGGCTGGTTAAGGATTGTGTGTGGACAGAAAGGCTCATCAAAAAAGCGGTGATTTGGCTGGCTACAACGGTAAACAAACCGGTTTTAAAACTGACGGAAGAAGATTACAACAACCACGGCATGGCGCAACTGGCCACCGAAAAAGGTCCGGTCTACAACATCAACATTGATATTTTTAACCAGGTACAGCATACCATTACGGGCTGGCCGGGCGGAAAACCAAACGCGGACGACAGCCAGCGGCCGGAACGTGCAGAACCGGCCAAAAAACGCGTGATCGTGTTTTCGCCGCACCCGGACGACGATGTGATTTCGGTCGGCGGTACTTTTATCCGCTTGGTTGACCAGGGCCATGATGTGCATGTGGCTTACCAAACTTCGGGCAACAATGCCGTTTGGGACGATGATGCATTGCGTTACCTCGAGTTTGCGATTGATTTTGCCAAAAGCCAGCACCAGGAAGTTGCGCAGTTGGAAGGTTTGTACCATAACATGCGTGCGTTTTCGCAAAGCAAACACCCGAACCAGGACGATCCGCAGGAACTGAAAACGGTAAAAGGGCTGATCCGCAAAGGTGAAGCAATTGCCGGTGCCCGTTTTGCCGGCGTGCCCGATGACCATATCCATTTTTTAGACCTGCCATTTTATGACCGCTTGAAAATGCAAAAAAACGTAAGTTTTGAAGACGATATTAAAGAAACGATGGCATTACTGAGCGCGATAAAACCACACCAAATTTTTGCTGCCGGAGATTTTGCCGATCCGCATGGCACACACAAAATTTGTTTTGATATTATGATAGAAGCTTTAAACCGTTTAAAAAATGAGGAATGGACAAAAGACTGTTGGATTTGGCTTTACCGAGGTGCCTGGCACGAGTTTGAAACTTACGAAATTGAGATGGCCGTTCCGCTTTCCCCGCAGGAAGTGATCCGCAAACGTTTGGCGATTTATAAGCACCAGTCGCAAAAAGATTTGCCAGTTTTTCCCGGCGATGATGCACGCGAATTTTGGGTGAGGGCAGAAGACCGCAACCGCGAAACCGCTTGCGCATACGATAAATTGGGCATGGCCGAATATGAAGCGATGGAAGCATTCGTAAGGTACAAGTTAAATTAGTAATTTTCGCTGTCATTCCGAACGAAGAGAGGAATCTTCTTCAAAGCAATTGTTTTGGTTGAAAGAAGATTTCTCCCTACGGTCGAAATGACAAAACACAGCCAAATGGAACATTAACCGGAAAATGAAAATTAAATTTTAAAAGTTAAGTTTATAGCCGATATCCAAAAGCTGATAGCTGACGGCTAATAGCTGATAGCTCAAACCCCAAACCTCTTACCTAAAATGAAAAGAAGCACATTTATCCAACAAGCCGGTTTGTTAACGGGCGGGTTATTTTTAAACCAATCGGTTTTTGCTGCTGAAGAATTTGTGAGCCATCGCCCCGCTTTGGGCAAACGCAATTTTACCAGCAAAGCAGTAGAAGATGCCATTGTTCAGTTCAAAGCCAAAGTAAAAGACAAAGAACTGGCCTGGCTTTTCGAAAACTGTTTCCCGAATACACTCGACACCACCGTTTTTCATACGGTAAAAGAAGCACGTCCGGATACTTACGTTATCACCGGCGATATTGATGCGATGTGGCTGCGCGATAGTTGCGCACAGGTTTGGCCGTACCTTACTTTCCTTAAAAAAGACGAACAGCTGCGCCAGTTGATTGCAGGCGTAATTAACCGGCAGGCGGAATGTGTTTTAAAAGACCCTTACGCCAATGCTTTTTATCGGGACGAAACTAAAATAAGCGATTGGAAAACCGACCGCACCGATATGAAACCCGGTGTGCACGAGCGCAAATACGAAATTGACTCGCTTTGTTATCCCATCCGTTTGGCGCACCGTTACTGGAAAGAGACCGGCGATACAAAACCTTTTAACGCCGGGTGGAAAAGCTCTGTCGAACTG
>CAXTKQ010000009.1:39805-51584 GCA_964244955.1 uncultured Sphingobacteriaceae bacterium
CAGCGTCGGACCCAATCGCCAACCGATACCTTGCCGATGGGCGGTTATGGTTTCCCGGTGAAACCGAACGGGCTGATTTGCTCCATGTTCCGGCCAAGCGATGATGCCACAATTTTTCCGTACCTCGTCCCGTCCAACTTTTTTGCCGTTGTCAGCCTGAAACAAGCAGCCGAAATGGTGAATGCTGTTTTTAAGGATGAAAAATTGACATCGGATTTGCGAAGCCTTGCAACAGAAGTAGAACAGGCTTTGCAGAAATACGCTACCGTTCAGCATCCGGAATTTGGAAAAATCTACGCTTTTGAGGTAGATGGTTTCGGCAACCACAATTTGATGGACGATGCCAACATCCCAAGCTTGCTTGCTTTGCCTTATTTAGATGCCGTTTCGGTTTCTGATCCGGTTTACCAAAACACCCGGAAGTTCGTTTTATCCGCCAGCAACCCTTATTTCTACAAAGGAAAAGCGGCAGAAGGGATTGGCGGGCCGCACGTGGGCAAAGATGGCATGGTTTGGCCGCTCAGTATTATTGCAAGAGGGCTGACCAGTACCAATGATGCAGAGATCAAACATTGCATCCAAATGCTTAAAACCACACATGCCGGGACTGGTTTTATGCACGAATCTTTTAATATGGATAACCCGGCCGATTTTACCCGGAGCTGGTTTGCCTGGGCCAATACCATTTTCGGCGAGTTTTTGTGGGAAACCTATCAGCGAAAACCACAATTGTTAAACAGTTAATTTGATGAAAAAGCCCGGCCATTTACTTGCGCTGCCTCTGTTTGGCCCAATTGTTTTATTTGTTTTTATGGAATTGTGATTTTAAACAGGCACCAATTTTTAAGGCATAAAAGAAGCATCGCTTTGCTTTTCCTGCTGAGTGCTGAAAGCTCACGGCTATCGGCACAAAACAGTTTTAAGGGTTTGGAAGGGTTTTTTACAACGCCGAAAAACTACATCGTTCAGCATACCAATCAAGTGTTGAAAATGGATGGGAACCTGGACGAAAGCGACTGGCAAAAAGCAGCCTGGACAGAAAGTTTTGTGGATATTGAAGGCAGTAAAAAGCCACTTCCAACTTATCAAACGCAGGTAAAAATGCTATGGAACGATTCTACTTTGTTTATCGCCGCGAAATTGCAGGAACCGCAACTTTGGGCCACGCAAACGCACCACGATGATATTATTTATAAGGATAATGATTTTGAAGTTTTTATCAACCCGGCTAACAACACACATCAGTATTTTGAAATCGAAGTGAACCAGTTCAACAAAATTTTCGACCTCTTCCTGCCAAAACCTTACCGCAATGGCGGCGATGCGTTGATTGGCTGGGATGCGGAAGGCTTGGAATCGGGCATAAAGCTGGACGGAACTTTGAACCATCCGCAGGACCAGGACAAAAGCTGGACGGTAGAAATGGCCATTCCGTTAAAATCTTTACGCGTGGGTTTCCCATTTCATGTACCCAAAGAAGGAACATTGTGGCGCATCAATTTTTCGCGGGTTGAATGGGATACGAAAATCAGCAACGGAAAAAACGAGAAGCTGAAAAACGCCGCCGGCAAAGATTTGCCCGAACACAATTGGGTTTGGTCTCCGCAAGGCGTTATCAACATGCACTACCCGGAACGCTGGGGGTATTTGCAGTTTTCGCGCAAAAGCGATGCTGTTTTTACCCTGCCTTTTTCGGAATTGCAGAGGCAGTATTTATGGCTGGTTTATTACCGGCAAAAACAGTACCTGCAAAAAAACGGAAAGTATGCCGCAAGGCTGGCCGAATTGCATTTGGAGCGGGGAGTGAAGATCGGAGAGCGTGAAAGCTTGTTGCAAATGGATGCTTCGGCCAGGCAATTTACGGTTACAATTATGGCCGAAGGAAGCGCGGCCATCAGCATAAACGATGAAGGATTGATTGAAACGATAAAAACGAAACCATGAGCAACCGCAGGAATTTTGTAAAAACGGGTTTGTTGGCTGGCTTATCTGCCACAGTTTTGCCAAAAGCAGCCAACGCCGAAATGCTTCTTTTAGCACCTAAAAAAGAGTGGAAGCATTGGGTTTGGACGAACCCGAACTTGAAAGATACGGAGCAGGAACTGGCCGAACGTTACCAGAAATATTATGAAGCCGGCATTCGCGGGATATTTTTTGAGAACGACAGCGAAAAGCATTTCCGCGCAGCGAAAGCCCAGAAACTGGAAGCGCACCGCTGGATTTGGACGATGAACCGCGGCGAAAAATCGTTGCTGGATGCACATCCGGAATGGTATGCCGTGAACCGGAAAGGCGAATCCTGCGCCGAACATCCGCCTTACGTCAATTATTACCGCTGGCTTTGCCCCTCGCGCGAGGAAGTGAAGCAATACCTCGAAAACGATTATGCCAACGCCTTGAAAAAGGATTATGTAGATGGCATCCATTTGGATTATGTGCGTTTTTGCGATGTGATTTTACCGGTAAATTTGTGGGACAATTACAAAATTGTACAAACCAGCGAACTGCCCGAATATGATTATTGCTATTGCAAAGTTTGTAAAGCAGCGTACCAAAACGAACATGGGATTGATATTGATACGGTGCAGTTTCCGGAAGCAAGCCCGTCGTGGCGTTTGTTCCGTTACCAGCGTGTAAATAAAGTAGTTGAAAGGTTGACGAAAGTGGCCAATTCCTACAAAAAATCCATTACCGCAGCCGTTTTCCCTACGCCGGATATTGCGCACCGAAACGTAAAACAAGATTGGGTAAACTGGAACATCAGCGGCGTTTGCCCGATGATTTACCACGGATTTTATAAAGAAAACGTGGCGTGGATTGGCCAGGCCGTTGCCGAAGGCGTAAAGGCGCTGAACGGTAAGTTTCCATTGTACGCCGGTTTGTACATGCCCGATTTTAAGAATGACGGCGAAGTACAGCAAGGAATTGAAAACGCTTTGACTAACGGCGCGGCCGGCGTTTCGCTGTTTGGCAATGTTTCGGACGGTGTTTTGGCTGCGCTGAAAACTGCTTCGGCAAAAATTCCTTATCGTAAATCCTGAATCAAATCAAGCGGTTTTTTTCAATCCCGATACTTCTTTTACCAACAAAAAAATGATGAACAAAACTAAATATAATCTCAAAAAACATAGCTTATTGCTGCTTTTAACAACCCTGTTTTGCCAGGTTGTGCAAGCGCAGCACATGCTTCTTTTACCGGCAAAAAATCAGCATGAATTGACGAAATACGTTGACCAAACCATCGGCACCGGTTTCCACGGCCATGTTTTTGTGGGCGCCAATGTGCCTTTTGGTGCGGTGCAGTTGGGGCCGAGTAATTTATCGGAAGGCTGGGACTGGTGTTCGGGCTACCACATTTCTGATTCTACCATCGTTGGTTTCCAGCACACGCATTTGAGCGGAACCGGCATCGGCGACCTGGGCGATATTTCTTTGATGCCTACAACCGGCGTAGTTATCGTAAGAAAAGGCAATGTGAAAAATATGCAAAACAGTTATGTTTCGCTATTCAGCCATCGGGACGAAACCATTCGTCCGGGTTTTTATGCCGTGAAGCTGAAACGTTACAACATCGGCGTAAAGCTAACCGCTACCGAACGCGTTGGTTTCCATGAATACACTTTCCCGAAAAGTAACGAAGCACATATTTTGATTGATTTGCAGGAAGGTATCGGTTGGGACAGGCCGGTGGAAACTTCGATCAAACAAGTTAATGCAACCACGGTTACCGGCTACCGTTTTTCTACCGGCTGGGCCAAAGACCAGCGTATTTATTTTGCGGCCATATTCTCCAAACCCATCAAAAACTTTTCGGTTTACGATAGTTTGACAGCAAAAACCGGAACTGCATTAACTGGCAAAAAAGTAAAAGGCGTGTTAAGTTTTGTTACTTCGGAAGGCGAAAAAGTGCTGGTAAAAGTAGGCATTTCGCCGGTTAGCGAGGAGAACGCGATGATGAACATCCGAGCAGAAATCCCCGGCTGGAACTTTAACCAAATTGTTGCTGCTGCCGATCAGAAATGGAACAACCAACTTGAAAAAGTAGTGGTAAAAACAGCATCCGAAAGTCAGAAAAAAGTTTTTTACACCGCACTTTTCCATACCCTGATCGCGCCTTCCATCTTCAACGACCACAACGGCGATTATTGGGGAACGGATAAAAAAGTACATGCAAAAGCAGCATTCACCAACTTAACCACGTTTTCTTTGTGGGATACCTACCGCGCTTTGAACCCGCTTTACACACTGATTCAGCCCGAAAAAGTAAGCGACAGTATCAACACCATGCTGGCTATTTACCAGCAACAGGGCAAGTTGCCGGTTTGGCATTTGATGGGCAACGAAACCAATACGATGGTAGGTTACAGCGCCGTTCCGGTTGTGGCTGATGCTTATTTAAAAGGCTTTAAAGGTTTTGATGCAAACCTGGCTTTTGAAGCGGTAAAAGCAAGTGCCATGCGGGATGACCGGGGTTTGAAATTTGTTAAAAAATTGGGTTATATCCCAGCAGACAGCACGGCAGAATCAGTGGCGATGGGCCTGGAATACAGCATTGATGATTCGGGGATTGCAGCAATGGCCGAAAAAATGGGCAAAACCAAGGATTACCAATACTTCAGCAAGCGCGCACAGAATTACCATAACTACTTTGATCCAAAAACCCATTTTATGCGGGCACGGTTGAATGAAAACCAGTTTCGCACGCCTTTTAGCCCGTTTGAATCGCGCCATGCCGTTGGTGATTATACCGAAGGGAACGGCTGGCAATACACCTGGCTGGTTCCTCAGGACGTAAAAGGGTTGATTGCTTTGCAAGGCGGCGACAAGCCATTTACCCAAAAACTGGATTCGCTTTTTGTGGCACAAGGCGATATGGGCAAAGAAAAATCGCCTGATATTTCAGGGTTGATCGGCCAGTATGCACATGGCAACGAGCCTTCGCACCACATCACTTACTTGTATGCTTACGCCGGCCAACCCTGGAAAACGGCCGAAAAAGTCCGTTTTGTGATGCAAAATTTTTATACCGATAAACCGGATGGCATTATTGGCAACGAAGATGTGGGGCAGATGTCGGCCTGGTACGTTTTGTCGGCCATTGGTTTTTACCAGGTTGACCCAACAAGCGGTGTTTATGTATTTGGCAGTCCGCTTTTTAACGAAGCAACCGTAAAATTAGCGGCAGGCAAAATGCTGCACATCATCGCCAAAAACAACAGTGCGCAAAATATCTATATCCAAAATGCTTCTTTTAACGGCAAAAAATTTACGCACAGTTTTATCACTTACCAGGAACTGGCGCAAGGCGGGGATTTGGTTTTTGAAATGGGCAGCAAACCTAATGCAAGCTGGGGAACGGCAATGGGAGACCGGCCATAGGGTTTTGTTGAAATTAAACTTTTTTAGGATTTCTTTTTAGGTTGATGCTTCTTTTATCACCTAAAAATGCTGGCCATTGTTTTTGATTTATTAATTTCAGACAAGCACCAATTTTTACCCGGTAAAAGAAGCATGGCATTTTTGTGTAAATTTAAACGGAACCCTAAAAGTTTAAACAGTTTTTAAAGGAGAAAAAGATAGGTTGGTCTTTTTTAAATTAAAATTTCAATATAATGTCCAAAACTCAAAATGCTAAATTATAAAGAAGCCCAGCAACTTATTGCCAGCTTGGCCAAATCTTTTGGACAAGAAAATTTGTTTTTAGATGAAGCTTTTGGAAGGGTTTTGGCCGAAGCTATTTTTGCCGACCGCGATTATCCGCCCTTTAACCGTGCCACGATGGATGGTTATGCCATCAACAGCAAGGATTGGGAAAGCGGCACCAAAAATTACGTGGTAAAAGAAGTAGTGTTTGCCGGGCAGCGTTACCAGCAGGAAATTGCATCGGGCGAATGCTATAAAATCATGACCGGTGCTGCTGTTCCGCCAAATGCCAATATGGTGATCCAGCGGGAAAAAGCGGTTGAGGCAAACGGACAGGTTTCTTTTCAAGTCGAAAACATCAAACCCTTTCTTAACATTGCCCGAAAAGGAGAAGATATCCAGGCTGAAACTTGCATTATTAGCGAAAACTGTATGGCTACACCATCGGTCATTGCGTTGCTTGCTTCGGTTGGAAAAGCAGAAATTAAGGTAGAAAAACTGCCGAAAGTTGCGTTGTTTACCACCGGCGACGAAGTGGTAGAACCTGGCCAGCCGGTTTCTGATATCCAAATCCGCAACAGCAACCAATATTTGCTCAAAAGTTTGTTGAAGGAATGGCAGATTAAACCCGACATTTACAAGCACATTTCAGACAATAAAGAGCAACTGAAACAGGAAATCGGCGCAGCTTTACATTCGGATATGATTATTTTGTGCGGCGGCGTTTCTGCCGGTGATGCAGATTATATCCCGGAGGTTTTGGAAAGTTTAGGCGTAAAAAAGCTTTTCCACAAAGTAAAAATCAGGCCCGGAAAACCTATTTTATGCGGCCAGTTGCCTTTAGGCGGTTTGGTTTTTGCTTTGCCGGGAAACCTGTTTTCCTGTCATGTAACCTTCAAATTATTTATCGAACATTACTTAAAAGCCTGCTTTGGCCTGCCTGAAAAAGAATGGCCAATGCTTCTTTTATCGGCACAAAAACCAAAGAAAACCGAGTTCGACGAATTTGTTCCGGTCATTGTAAATCAAAAGGTTACGCCGGTTTTGTTTAACAGTTCAGGCGATGTAAAAGCTGCTTTAACGGCTAATGCGATTGCCATTCACCCTGCGGAAAAAGGAGATTTGCAGGCGGGAGATTTAGTTGCATTTCTTTCGGTTTAAAACAACAATTCGTTGTATATTTGTTAACATAACCACAGCGGTAAAAAGAAATTCAAAATTAGCATGATGCTTCTTTTATCGGGTAAAAATCATTGAACGTGTTGAACGATCCATACGGAAGAAAATTTAAAACCTTGCGGGTTAGCTTGTTAAACACTTGCAACCTCAATTGTTTTTACTGTACGATGGGTTCGGAAGAGGAGGTCAATTACGATCACCGTCCGCAAAAACCAGCCGCTTTTTTCTCGCAACTTATTTCACGCCTGCACCATCAGCTTGATTTGGAAACCATCCGTTTAACCGGCGGCGAACCTTTGCTTTACCGAGAACTGCCCGAACTGATCCGAAGTTTAAACGAGACCGGCATCCCAAAAATCAGCATGACGAGCAACGGTTACTTGCTGGGCCGACAAGCTGCTGCCTTAAAAGCTGCCGGTTTGCAAACCATCAATGTTTCGTTGGATGCGGTTGATGAACCTTCTTTTTACAAAATGACCAAACGCCGGCATTTAGACCGTGTTTTAAACGGTATCGAAACAGCGTTAGGTTTAGGCATTGAAATAAAGCTAAATGCCGTGATTATGAAGGGAATGAACGAAGATCAAATCATCCCATTGGTAGATTATGCTTTTGGTAAAAACATCCCAATCCGGTTTTTGGAAGTGATGTCAATGGGCCATTTGCACCACGAATCTGATAAATATTTGTTCTCGCAACAGCAATTGCTGGATCAAATTGCTACCAAATACGATTTTAAACGTTTGCCCCGGAAAACTTCTGCCACGGCTAATTATTGGCAAACTGCTGACGGAAACACGTTCGGTATCATTGCCAACAACAGCGAACCTTTTTGCTCGGATTGCAGCAGGTTGCGGCTGGATGCCGAAGGGAATATGTACGGTTGTTTAAGTTCCAACCATCCGATTGCAATGGACGCGGAAGACAGCGATTATTTGTTGCAGGAAAAATTGCAGCAGGCGATGAGCCAAAAGCAACTGCATCATTTTATCGGCAGCGAGTTGAGTATGTTGCAAATTGGCGGTTAATACTTCTTTTATCACCTAAAAATCATTATGACCATAGAAGTTTTTGCTGTTTTGAAAGATTATTTCGACAAAGAATTTCAATTGCAAAGCAGCGCAAAAAATATTGCAGAACTAAAACAGCAATTGACGGCGCAAAACCCCGAAGCATCAAACGTGCTGGAACTTTGCCGTTTTGCCATTCACGATGAGTTTGTTGACCAAAATTATCCCATCACTACCCATGATACCATCAGCATTATCCCGCCCAGCAGTGGCGGCTGACCTTCCGCTTTTATCCGCCGAACCGTTGGATTTGGTTGGTTTGCTGGCGAAATCCCATCATCCGGAAGCAGGCGCCATCGTTTTGTTCAGCGGCGAAGTGCGCGACAACGACCCGCAAACAGATGTAGCTTATTTGGAATACGAAGCGCAGGAAGCGATGGCAACGAAATCAATCCGGCAAATTTTGGAAGATGCCTGCCAGAAATTTCCTCTGAATATCGCATTGGCACAGCACCGGACCGGAAAAGTTGGCATTTCAGAATCGGCCGTGGTGGTGATTACCGCATCGCCGCACCGGGCAGAAGCATATTCCGCCAACCGTTATATTATTGACCGCATTAAACACGAAGCACCAATCTGGAAGTGCGAATATTTTAAAGACGGCACCAAAGAATGGGGCGGAAACTGCAACTGCCAAAAGATAACCGGCGATGCCAACAAGCACGTTTATGAGTGGACGGAGGAAAAGTAAAAGGGATGGTTATTTATCATCATAATGCCCAAGGGCAGATACAACAAACACAGAGACAATATGCTCTCGTACCTCATAAACTAAACGGTCTTTGTTGTTAATCCTTCGCGACCAAAAGCCTTTATATTGATGTTTTAATGCTTCCGGTTTTCCGGTTCCTTCGTATGGATTTTGCTGAAGTTCCTCAAAAATCTTTTCAATCTTTTTGATACTTCTTTTATCCCCTGATTTTTCAATTTTGCTTAAATCTTTGCTGGCTTTATCAGACAGGTTTATGATATATTTTCCCATACTGATTTTTCCGGGTCAATCGTTTTGTATCTGCCCGCTTTAATGTCGGCAATTCCTTGTTCTATTGATTCGATATTTTTCGGGTTGTCAAAAAAAGGGTCTTCGCTTATCCGTTCAGTTTTCCTAAGTTCGAATGTTTCTTTTTTCCCCCGCTGGATCACAATCCGTTCTTTTTCGGCGAGGTCTAAATACTTTTTTAAGTTTCCCCTTAATTCGCTTGGACTAATCACGATCATAATTCATAAATTAAAGTACACAATGATGTACAAATATAACTGTTTTTGTTTGTGTAGATTTGAGTAACCCTATAATTAAAACTTATGAACGATACTTCTTTTATCCCTAAAAAACCAACCATCACCATTGAATACTGCCCGAAATGCCACTGGCTTTTGCGAGCCGCTTACATGGCGCAAGAGCTGTTGACTACGTTTGAAGATGACTTGCATGGCGTTTTGCTGCACCCAAGCGAAGTTGCCGGGCGTTTCAGTATTTCTGTTGATAATGAAATGATTTTCGACCGTAAGCGGGAAGGACGTTTTCCCGAAATTAAAGAGTTGAAGCAGTTGGTGCGCGACAAAGTTAACCCGGAAAAAAGTTTAGGGCACTCGGATAAGAAGGAAGTTTAAATTGTATAGATGATTGTCGTTTTACAAATGCCACTTGTCGTATATTTGTTATATGCCAAACATAGAGGAACTTTTAGAGCAGGATTTATCCTTTAAAGCAGTTGACGATAAAGGCAGCCTTTTTTTGATCAACGCTATACGCCAAGGCATTGGCTATTCTTTTTTTGATAGCATGTTGCAAAATATCCCTTTTTCGTTTAGCGAATGGTCTGCTTATCTCAACTTATCGGAAAGGACTTTACAGCGATATAAAAAGGAAAATAAACCTTTCCAGGCGGGTTATGCCGAACGTATTTTGGAGATCAGGCTGCTTTATAAATATGGCGTGGAAGTATTTGAAGTACAGGGAAATTTTGATACTTGGCTTAATACCAAAAGCATTGCACTTGGCGGCGTAAAACCCAAAGATTTATTGGACACCACTTTCGGTATAAATTTAGTACGGGACGAACTTACCCGGATTGAACATGGTGTTTTGGCATGAAGTTGTACCGTTTAACCAAAGCTGTTTATAGCAATGATTTAAGCGGAAAAGGTGCCGAAATAGCCGGAGAGCGTTGGAACAGCAAAGGCGCTGCGCTGCTTTATACTGCCCAATCTATCGCCTTGGCCACCACAGAAATTGCAGTGCATGTGCTTTTAGGGATATTGCCAAAGGGATATGTTGCCGTTACATACGAACTTCCCTAAGAGAACGTCATCAAAACATTAAATGCAAGCAAACTTCCTGCAGATTGGAAATCTATTCCGCATTCACATTCCACCCAAATAATCGGAGATGAATTTATATTAAGCAAAAGGGCTTTGGTTTTAAAAGTGCCGTCTGTTGTGGTTCAAGGCGAGTACAATTTCCTGATCAATCCAAACCATCGGGATTTAAACAAACTTACTATTTTAAATATTGAACCTTATGAATTTGATGTCCGGCTGTTTTTAAAGTGAGAAAAATTTAAAACAAAAAAATAGGCATAAAAGAAGCATCCCATACTTCTTTTATGCCGGTCAATATTAATTTTTCTAAGCCCTTCTGATCACGCCCAAGATTAAAGCGATTACGGCAATTACCAGTAAAACGTGGATGATACCGCCAGCTACGTGGAAAGCAAAAACGCCTAAAGCCCAGCCAATAACCAGGACAACGGCAATGATGTACAATAATTATCTCATGATAAATTGTTTTTTTAAGTGATAGAATGGTTTAAATAACCATCATCAGAAATAAGAAACCAAGGAAAATGTTTGGCCTGCTTTTGAAAAAAGCGGATAAAAAACCTGCACTTAATTTATTTAATTACAGCTTCAGCCATTTATTCCTGCTGATAATTTGCAGGTAAGTTGGCTCGGCAATTTCTTCAATCTGGTATTTTATTTTATGTTGTTTTTGCAGGGTTACGGGCAGTTGCAACAGCCTTCCGTCGCGCACTAAAGTTAAATCAATGGTATCGCCGGGCAGTAAAAACTGCAATGATTTTTCCAGGTCGGCAATCCGGTTGCCGTTGATTGCCAGCAGTTCGTCGTTTACGTTAATGCCGGCTTGCCAGGCGGCCGTTCCGCGTTCTATTTGCGTTGCCACCAATTTTCCGGTGGTAAAAGAAGTACTTAAACCCATAACTGGCTGCGGTTTGGTTTCGGGCGCGCAAACTTTTAAACGCAGGCCGGCGTAACCGAGGTAATGGTTGTAATCCAGGTCTTCCAAACCATTGATGTAATGATCGTAAATGTGGTTTAAATTGCTTCCCGCCACTTCTTCCAGTGCCGTTTTAAACTCGGCTTCGGTGTAGCCGCGGTTTTCGGTTTTGTAAAATTGGTTGTACATACGCTTCATCACTTCATCCAAATTGTATTGGTTTTGGGTTTGGTGGATGATGAGCAAATCCAGACAAAGCGCAATCAGTGAACCTTTTACATAATAAGAAATGGTTGTATTCGGCGTGTTTTCGTTGGGGCGATAAAACTTGATCCAGGCATCAAAACTCGCTTCGGTTACGGTTTGGGTTTTTCGTCCCGGCGTATTTTCAACCAAAGTAATATCGGCAGCAATGAGTTTGAGGTAAGCCTCCGCAGAAATCAAATTGGCACGGCGCAAAATCAAATTATCGTAATAAGCGGTAAAACCTTCGGCAATCCATAAACTGGTGGTGTAGTTTTCCTGCTGATAATTGAACGGGCCTAAAGCTTTGGGCCGCAACCGCTTCACGTTCCACAAATGGAAATATTCGTGCGAAACCAATCCTAAAAAATCCTGGTAAGTTTTTTCGGCAGCGTAAGCCGTGCGC
>CAXTKQ010000010.1:0-18800 GCA_964244955.1 uncultured Sphingobacteriaceae bacterium
GCCGCAGCCAGTAGAATGACTGGGGTAGCAATGGGGCAATCCACATCCGGGTCTCCGCAAGGCGTTCCCGGCCCTTGGGCTTTTACTTGTACAATAGCCATCAGCAACAATAAAAATGTTGCAGATAAAAAGATACAGATTCTTTTAAGCTTCATGTTATCAAAAATAACAATTTAATGTTCATTTTACCAATGCTTCTTTTACCTGCATAAATTAGTCGAAGTTTGATAAATTTACCAATGCTTCTTTTATCAGTATAAATTGGTTAAAGTTTGATGAATTTGGTTTGGCCAATTACTTTTTTAGAAGCATCGGTCAGTTCGACTACGTAAATCCCGGGCTTTAACTGGCCAATTTCAATCCGCGGCGCATTACTGCCGTTTACCGTTGTTTTCAAAACCAAATTACCGTTCATGCTGGTGATCCGGATTTCGCCCAAACCTTTAAACGGCTGGGCATTGTTAACCTGGATGTAAGTGAAAGCCGGGTTCGGGTAAACATAAAATGCGGATGCACTCAATCCGTTAAAGTTGATTTTTACAGGATCAGAATATAGGCTGACGCTTTCTAAAACGGTTTGTTTTAAGCGGTAAACCAGGTTTCCGTTATCGGCATAATTATCGGTATAAGTATAAGCGCCGCTGCTGTTTGATGCAATTGCTGCAACTGCTACAAATGTTTTTCCGCCGTCTGTGCTTTTTTCTATGATAAAAGAAGTATAGTTGGCTTCGTTCTTGGTTGTCCAGTTTAAAACAACGCTGCGGCTCGAGATCTTTCCGGTAAAGTTTAACAGTTTATACACACCGGCCGCATTTAGTTTAAACACCAGTTCTAAACGGTTTGCGCCCAAAGTAGAAGTATCAGAACGGTTTATGCTGAAATTATAAGGGTTGGTTGGCGTTAACTGTACCGAATCTTTGAGGTGATGATCAACTACATAAACATTGTATCTGGGCGCGATATTGCTCATATCGGTAATCTTTAGCTGCTGTGGAGCGGTAGAAGTCGCATTTACAAAAAGCTTAATGCGCATATCTGCATTTACGGTTGGCATTTTGTTGATGGCCAAGCGGCGGTTATCGGCAGAATAACTGGACAAATAAACATTTGGTGTCATGCCGTCCATATCGGCAGCATCGTCTTTATCATAATTGGCAACCCCGTTTTTATTGAAAAACAAGCCAATGCCATCGTAATTGATGCTGTCTGTCCGCAGTTGCAGCATCAGGCTTGATTGAACGCCGGGAGCAGGGTTTAAGTTACTGTTGATTGGCCCGCCCATAATATTGGGTTTGAGGTCTAAACCTCCTTTTACCGGTGCCGACATCAGCAATAATGGTGTAGTTGAACCGGTAAGCTGCTGCATAACTTTATTGGTTTCGGCAAAGCTAACACCGGCATTGGTAGAGTTAACCACGTTGCAACGCACAAAAAAGCCTTGTCCGCTGGCAATATAACGGTTTGCGCCGTTGCCATCGGTAACGGGAGAGCCTGATGTTGCGCTGCCTTTGGTATAATATGAAAACTGTTTGTTAGATGGGTTGAACACATATACTTTGTTGTCGAGATCGGTGCCGAAAGTAACTTTATCCAAATCAATGGTTGCGGCGTAAGGGTTTCCGATCAAGTTAAAACCATCCGATCCCTGGTCTCCTGCTTTATTAGTCGTTCCATACCAATTGGTACGTTGTAAGTTAGCTACCGGAGGATAAGCAGAATTATAGCGATAATAGTACGCGCTTGGCGTGGCCGAACCAGGGCTTTCCATAGCGTAAGGGCTGCTTACCGTAAAGTTGTTAATGTTGTTTTGCGGCACGTTTACGGTAATGTTGCCCTGGTTTAAAGTTCCGGTAAAAGCATAGGCATAATCATCGGGCGTTGGGAAAACCGGGCCGCGCAATTTTGTAGTGAGGTTGGTGCTTCGGCTGCCACGGTTAAACAACAAAAGGCCGGTGCCAACCGGGATATTTTCTGTTAAAGAGTAAATGCCTTTATAATCACTGTCTTTGATCACGGTATTTGCCGGAAAAGGGTCGCCTTCGCGGTACATCCAAACCGAAGCATTGTTGGTGTTGGAAGCATCAAAACTACTTGCGCCGGGATTTGGCCCGGTAACAGGTGTGTAATTAATCAGCGGTGCAATGGTATAAAAACCGGCAGCCGTATTGATAGGAGAGGAGATAAGGCGGTAACCCCGGCCATAACTGCCGGTTACAAACCGTTGCACATTTACGTTGCCGGTAATGTTTGCGCTTCCGGTTAATGGTGCAACACTAGCGGTTTCGGTGGCTGTAGATAAAAGTGTCAGGTTTCCGTTGGCCTGCATAGTGCAATTATCACCAACAGTCAAAATTCCTGCAACTGTAGTTGCCCCGTTTACAGGGCCTGTTTTAGCTGTTGCTGTAGCTGAGATCACATTTAAATTTCTGTAATTTAGTGCCCCAATCGTTAATTGATTTGCACTTGGCCCTGAACCATTATAAGTATAATCTCCTGTTACTGTGTACCCGGTTGCTGAATTCAAATAATCATCCCCAATAGAAACAGGTAAGCTGCCCGAATTGATAAAGGTATTGCCCAAGCAGTTTTTTCCAATTTGGATAGAAGAAATATTGCTGTAACTGACCGCGCTGTTAATAGTAAAGTTAAGGCCAATCTGTAGCGCAAAAGGTGAGGAAGGTGCAATGAAAGTCTTGCCCAAACCCTGGCAAATTAAATTAAAAAAGGTGGTGGAACTGGTGCCGCCGATAGTTTGGGCGGCTGTTGCATTGTTAAAAATCACCGTTAAGCCATTGCCGGTGATACCGGTTGTTGAAGCATTGTTTGTCCAATTACCGCCTACAAGCATGGAAGATGTGCCGCTACCGTCGGCATTAATATCATAACCGATGTTGGAGCAGTTGATGATGCCGCTTCCGGTATTGAGGTAATTTCCGGTTGCGCCGTTTATGTTGATATAAACATTGGATGCGATAGAAGAAGTGCCGTTCACCGTAATAACTGCACCATTATTTACCACGCCCTGGGCAAAAGAAAAGGCAGGTAAAAGAAGCATTGTCCATAGGATAATTTGCAGTTCGGTACGGCTTGTTGATTTACCGGTTTTCATGTTTTTTAGATAAGCGGTTAAATTTGTTATTGCTGAAATTTTTGAAAAGCCTTCTTTAAATCATCTATTTCTTTCTGTTGCTCTTTAATTGCGTTAATTAAAACAGGTACCAGTTCTGCATAATTCATCCCCAGTTTCTCTTTTGTTTCATCGCCAACTACCACCTCCGGAACTAATTTTCTAACATCTTGGGCTATTAAACCTATTTTATGTTCTGCAGTTGGTTTTTCTTTCCAATTATAACCAACGGGTTGTAGGGCAAGTACTTCTTTAAGGCCGTAATTCAAGTTTGTGATATTGGTTTTAAGCCTTCTGTCCGACGTTTGTATTATACCGTTTGTAGCATATACAACAGTCCAACGGTTTGTTGTTCCTCCACCCAAACTATAAGCATTATCAGCGGTAGGCGCAATTATACCTGCAACAGTTAATTTATAGCCTGGTGTAATTGTTCCGATCCCAACATTACCGGCACTGGTGATAGTCATCCGGTCATTGCTTGAAGTGTAAAAATCTATCCCATACTGGTTTCCTCCGCCGGTACGCTTTGAAATAATAGATTCACCACTTGTTGGGCCTCCAAAAATTAAGCCCGGGCTTTTGGCCTCTGGATTGGTATTGTTGGCATCAACATATACCGAATTAGTTGCACTTATACTTCCGTTTACGTCTAACAATTGAGAAGGGGTTGTTGTGCCAATGCCAACATTCCCAGTTCCGTCAACGCGCATACGTTCGTTAGCAGCTGTACCTCCTGTAAAAAACATTAAATTTTTGTTCGCTGTCCCGTTGCCTATGGCGAAATCATTGCCTGTAGCATACAAATAAGCGGTACTTGCCCCGCCTATTACACCCGTGCTGGTGTTTCCGCTTGAGTTGATGCCCATATCTACGTAATTTACAGATTCTGTTGCTGTATTATTGCTGGCCACCACATCAGAACTGGCACCTGTACCTGCATTGTTGTTTTGGATGTTCAGTTGCAGGTAATTGTTGAGGTTGCCTTTTCCGCTGATAACATTAAAAGATGAAGTTGTACCGGCATCAACCAAAAGCTGCTCCGGGTTTGTAGCGTTAAAAGCAGTACCGCCTATAGCAACATCGCCTGTACTGGCAACACGCATTTTTTCTGTGCTGTTCGTTTTAACTACAAAATCTATGGCATCTGTTGTACCGATAAAGTTTGTCCCGGCAGTTGTTCCTGTATTGCCTACGGTTGACCAGGCATTTCCTGTAGAAGCAAAAGTTGACATCGGCAGTTTCCTTACCAAGCCGCTCGTTATGGTCAATAAACTATCTGCAGAAGTACTGGTACCGGTTACCACACCGCTAAGTGTTAAAGGGTTTGCGCCAAAAACATGCAGTTTGGTAGCAGGGTTAGTTGTACCAATACCAAAATTGCCTGTTCTTAAAGCCGAATTACTACCATTGCCCGAAGCCCCAACTATCAAGGTAGGCCCGCCGTTAACTACATCCGGTTGCCCAAATTGCCATTCGGTAGTGTTGCCGGTTACTTTTATACTGCCAGACCGTGTTTCAAAACGGATATTGCTGCTTATTGGAGATGCAACTGCGCCTGTATTAAAAATAAAATCTACCAAATTGGCAGAACCTCCCGTTGTTTCAAACACTGCACCATTTTGGCCGCCCCTGTTTCTAAGGCGTAAGGTAGATGGGCCATATACGTCGCCATCCTGCCGCATAACCAGTTCTTTTGCAGATCTTAATGTCCCGGAGTTTGCATCGCCAATTGTAATATCACCGGTTGTGCCGGTTGCAGCACTGGTTCCGTTTACAATCCGCATGTGTTCTACATTGTTTGCCTTAAATACAAGGTCTTGGGCATCTGTAGTTCCTAAAAAATTTGTTCCGGCCGTAGTGCCTGCATTTCCTGAAGTTGACCAGGAACCGGTTGATGAAGCAAAAGTTGACATCGGCAGTTTTCTTACCAAACCGCTTGTGATGGTCAATAAACTATCTGCTGTCGTGTTCGTTCCGGTTGCCACACCACTAAGTGTCAATGGGTTTGCACCAAAAACATGGAGTTTGGTAGAAGGTGTTATCGTTCCGATACCGATATTTCCGCTTCCGTCAATACGCATCCTTTCATTAGTGGCTGCGTACCCTCCTGTTAAAAATGCCATAAATTTATTAGCAGTACTATTGCCTATATATAAATTACCACCTACAGAACCACCTGCATTATATATATAAGCATCATTAGCAACCCCATAGTAAAACCCTTTAGTATTCCCGCTGCCGTTAATGCCCATATCAATATAATTAGCGGCATCGGTGCCATTATCGGCAGTGGCCACCACATCGGTACTGGCATTGTTGCCGCCACTTAGATTTTGAATATTAAATTGCAGAAAATTATTGATGTTCCCTTTTCCGCTGACTAAATTGGTTGAGGAAGTTGTACCTGCGTCCACTAATAATTTTTCAGGGTTTGATGAGTCAAATGAACTGCCCCCTATGCCTACGTTGCCTCCGCTGGTAAACCTTGCTTTTTCGATGTTGTTGGTTTTTACCACAAAATCTACGGCATCCGTTGTCCCGATAAAATTTGTCCCGGCCGTAGTGCCCGTGTTGCCGGTAGTTGCCCAGGATGAATTTGCGGATGCTGTTCCGGTATTAAGTATCGTCCATGCCACGCCATTCCAGTAATAATACCCGGGGATAACATTGTTGGGCGCAGTACCGGCCGTAGCCGTGTTATAAACCAACAACGAAACGGCCGGAGAAGTTATCGGCCCGGCAGCATTGGTTGCGGTAAGCGCAACACGCGGAACAAGCAAGCCTTTGTTGGCATAACTAATATCTAAACCTGCGGAGGCATCGGGCGTAAAACCGCTGGCGGCACTGATGCCCACGTTTTGCGCCCAACCTGTTTTTACAGACAAGATGCAAAACAGGTATATAAAAACTTTTACGATGTATTGAGTTGTTTTCATAAAATATAACCAATGCAGGTTTTTTACGAAACGATGCACCTATTGGTTATATTAATATATTTTGTACCCCATGTTTAAATTATGCCGGAAGGAATAATTTTTCATCTATCCAACAATGGCTGTATTGTATTCCTGCAACAAACAATAAAGGTTTGTTTTTATAGGATAAAAGAAGTATTAGGGACACCGTGAAAACAGCTAAATAAGCACTAAGCTTTTTTATAACGAGGTACGGAGACTGATTTTATAGTGCTAAAAGAAGCATTGGCACAATTGATTGTTACAAACCTGCGCAGCTGATGTAATTTCTGGTTGTTCCATTTATGTTGATATAAATATTTAAGGTAATAGAAGACGTACCGTTCATGGTAATAACTGCACCGTTGTTCACCACGTCCTGGGCAAAAAGAAAAGGCAGATAAAAGAAGCATTAACCCCAAAGCTATGGTAAAATGAAATAATAAGCCTTTATGAAAGTTTTTGTTTTAACACAAATTAATCCCTGCTATTTCAATTCGATTAACTACTGTAACTAAAACATGCTGTTTTTATAGGCTAATTTTTCTGTAAACAGTACCATCAGAGATGATTTCTAAAAAATTTGAACCTGCGGTGGCATTTAAAGTAGTACCAGATGAATTACTTGAAACAGTTATTGCAGGCGAAACGGTTAGTGCAGCAGTACCATGGTTTAATATTTTATAGGCGCGGCCAGGACAGGTATTGGCAGGAGGCAAGGTAACCGTAATACCAGCGCCCGTATTAATAATTAAGTAATCTGTTGCGGTAGCCGAATAGCTAGCGCTTACGGTTACAGTTTTGTAGGTAACAGATCCATTTATGCTTAAAGTAGAATTGGGGGTAGTTGTGCCAATGCCTACATTGCCTGTTCCATCAATGCGCATCCGTTCGTTATTTGCGGCTGTTCCTCCGGTTAAAAAACCTAAAATTTTACCCGAAGTGCTTGTTCCGATATAAAAGTTGCCGCCAACACTGCCTCCCGCATTATATAAATAAGCATCATTTGCTGCACCAAAGTAAAACTGTCCATTGTTGCCGCTGCCGTTAATACCCATATCAACATAGTTAACAGCATCAGTGCCGTTATCAGCCGTGGCTACCACATCAGAACTCGCACTGTTGCCTGAACTTAAATTCTGAATGTTTAATTGTAAAAAGCTGTTAATTCTCCCTTTACCGCTTATTACGTTAGTTGACGAGGTTGTACCGGCATCAACCAAAAGCTGTTCAGGGTTTGAACTGTTAAAAGCAGTACCGCCTATAGAAACATCACCTGTACTGCTAAACCTGGCCACTTCTGTATTATTCGTTTTAACAACAAAGTCCTGGGCATCGGTTGTGCCGATAAAATTTGTACCGGCGGTAGTGCCTGTATTGCCGGTTGTGCCCCAAGCCGAGCTGGAAGCAGGGCTAACCCATAATGGTGCAGCTCCGGCCCCTGCAGATTGTAAAAAGTAACCGGCAGTACCTGCATTGTTGTTAGGCATTAATGCCCCGCTAAATTTTAAGTTGCCCGTTACGTCAAGTTTTTCTGTTGGAACATTGTTGCCAATCCCTACGTTACCGTTATTGGCAATAGTCATACGGTTGTTGCCCGCAGTATAAAAGTCAATACCATATTGGTCTGTTCCTCCAGTACGTTTTGAAGAAATACTTTCTCCGGAACCCATGCCCCCAAGTACTAACCCTGGCAATAGTGCCCCGGTATTTGTAATTGCGGCATCAACAAAAACCGACCCTTGAGATATTACTGAAGTTGCAGCATTGATGCTTCCGTTTACGTCTAATTTTTGAGCAGGCGTAGTAGTTCCGATACCAACATTCCCTGTCCCATCAATACGCATCCGTTCGTTGGTTGTTGCGCCTCCGCCGGTTAAAAAGCCCAGGCTTTTGCCCGCAGTACTGGTGCCGATATAAAAATTGCCACCGGTGCCAGTCCCTCCGGCATTATAAAGGTAAGCGTCGTTTGCAGCCCCGTAAAACGCAGAAGTATTGGCACTACTGTTAATGCCCATGTCTACGTAGTTTACAGATTCTGTACCATTGTCTGCAGTGGCCACCACATCAGAACTGGCAGTAGTGCCGGCATTGTTGTTTTGGATATTTAGTTGCAGGTAATTGTTGATATTGCCTTTTCCGTTGATAACGTTAAAAGACGAAGTTGTACCGGCATCCACCAAAAGCTTTTCCGGGTTTGTGGCATTAAAAGCAGTACTGCCGATGCCAAAATTGCCGGCACTGGTAAAGCGTGCCCTTTCTGCATTATTGGTTTTAAACACAAAATCTACGGCATCGGTAGTGCCGATAAAATTTGTCCCGGCCGTAGTTCCCGTGTTGCCGGTAGTTGCCCAGGATGAATTTGCGGATGCTGTTCCGGTATTAAGTGCCGTCCAAGCCACGCCGTTCCAGTAATAATAACCTGGGGCAACGTTGTTGGGCGCAGTGCCTGCCGTGGCGGTGTTATAAACCAACAGCGAAACGGCCGGGGAAGCGATCGGCCCGGCAGCATTGGTTGCGGTAAGGGCAACACGCGGCACAAGCAGGCCTTTGTTGGTGTAGCTGATATCTAAACCTGCAGAGGCATCGGGCGTAAAACCACTGGTAGCACTGATGCCAACATTTTGCGCAAAGCCTGTTTTAACCGATAGGATGCAAAAAAGATATACAAAAACTTTTAGGGTGTGCTTGACTGTTTTCATAACGATAAAAAATACATCGTTTTACGCGAAGCCAGACGTATTAGTTATAGGGCAAATACGCTTGATGTTTTTGTTCTGATGCTTCTTTTAGGCCATAAAAAACAGTAAATAGTTTGTAATAAACTGTTCATGGGCTATTGCTGGCGCCAATTTTTAGGTGATAAAAGAAGCATTATCAAGAATACTAAGCCTGGCAAAGATTCGGATATAAGCACAACATGCTTAACCTTTTGCACCAAATACGATCATTTTTGCTGGCTTTGCAATGCCCATTTTTCAATGATATTGACAAGGCTGTCCAACCTTACCGGTTTACTCATGTAGTCGTCCATGCCGGCTTTTAAACATTCTTCGCGGTCGCCTTGCAGTGTATTTGCCGTCATGGCGATGATAACCGGTTGCTCGGACAAGCAAACCCGGATCATCCTTGTAGCTTCCAGGCCGTCCATTTCCGGCATTTGCACATCCATCAAAATCAAATCAAAGTTTTTATGGCTTACCACTTCCAAAACATCCTTTCCGTTTTCAGAAACCTGTGGATTGTAGCCTAATTTGTTCAACACTTTGGTTACCAGTTTCTGGTTCATCCTGTCGTCTTCGGCAATTAAAATATTCAACGGGTACTGTTCGGCAAAATCCACCGAAAGTTTTTGTTTGGCATATTGGTCTTTGCCTGCACCATCTTTGCCTTTTTGCCACAGCAAACTCAAAGTCTGGCTGATGATGTTATGGTGTTTCAATGGTTTTTCAACTACAGCATTAAAAAGGGCTGCATGGTCTTTATACTTTTCATTGCCGGTTTTGTTCATCAAAAGGATAGGCAAATCTGGGTGGTTTTGTTTAATGGCCCGGGCAAGTTCGGCCCCGTCCATTTCCGGCATTTGCATGTCAATCAACGCTAAATCAAAACCCGTCTCCTGTGTTAAAATTTGTAATGCCTGCTTGCCCGAATTGGCCACAAAAGGAACAAGTTTCCACCTTACTAATTGGTTTTTGAAGATATTGCTGAGGGTTAAATTATCTTCTGCTATCAATATTTTTTTACCGGCCAGTTTTGCCATTTCTGCCTGTGTGTTTGCCCGCAAATTTTGCTTGCCGAAACTGGTTATGATGCTGAAGTTAAAAGTATTCCCTTTTTTCTCCCGGCTTTCAATAGTCAGCGATCCGCCCATTAAACCAATCAGTTTTTTGCAGATGGCCAACGTTTTACTGCCCGAGTTTTGGTTGCCTTCTGCTGTATCTGATTGCAGGCTTTTTACGATGGCAGCTAATTTTTCCGAGGAAAAACCGGCACTGGTGTCCCTGATCTCAAAGGCTAATTTTGCGCGGTTCTCTCCAGCCAGTTCAATCAAATTTACAGCTACCAAAACCTCTCCTTCGGTAGTAAACCGCAGTGCATATTCGGTCAGGTTTACCAATATCTGCCGCAGGCAAAAGGCATCGCCGATTAGCTGGACAGGGACATCCGGGCTGATGGAATAAATAAGTTCGATGTCTGTTTGTGCTAATTTTGGGGCAAAAACATCAAAAACTTCTTCAATATTGTTGCGCAGGTCAAATTCTTTGGCTTCCGGTTCCCGGCCCGACTCTATTTTTGAAAACTCCAAAATATCGTTCATCAATATTTCATTGATGATAGACAACAAGTTTTCGCCCGAATACATAATGTTGGCCGCAAATTCCTGCTGTTCCGGGTTCAGCACAGATTCGTTGAGCAAAGAAGCCATGCCCATAATGGTGTTCATAGGCGTGCGGATATTATGGCTGATTTTGGCAATCAAAGCACTTTTGTTCCGGTTGGCCAAAGCAGCATCTTCGCTTGCTTTTTGGGTGTTTGCTTTTGCGTAAGCAAGCAGCTCCGTCCGTTCCAGTAGTTTCCGTTCAAGGTCGGCATTTTTATGCAGCAAAGCATTCGTTTTTAAATAATGCAACGTGTACCCGCCGGCCAGCAACACCACTAAAACTATCAAATTAAACCACCAGGTAAACCATATTGCCATGAGCAGCAGTGTTTTGACAGCGGGCAGAAAGAAGCAAAGTGTAAACATAATTTTAATTGGTTATGCCTGTAATCGTTTAATTGTGGTTAGTTATATGGGTTGATACTGTTTTTAGCACTGTTTTTTTGCCATTCATAATTAAGGCCCAATACAAAATAGCGTTCGCTGCTTTCGGGCCTGAAAATGTAAAGCGGGAAGGCCCAGTTTTTATAACTTGCTTTTATCAAAAAACCTTTTTCAATTGCACCGTTCAACTGGTATAATTTGGTTTGCTGTAAAGACACGCCGGCTGCAAATTTTTCGGAGAGCTTGTAAGTAAGGTCAGACCAACTATAAATAAAGTTATTGCTGCGCTGCTGTACCGAAAACGTATATTGCGACTGTGTATTGAAATAAAAATTACGGTAGTCCATCTCCAAATTTATTCCGACAGAACCGCCGTTCATCCGCCCTAAAACCACACCGGCAATAGGGTTGGCCACATAAGAAAACGCAGCTTTTCTTTCAAAACTTTTGCCTGCATACAACGATAGTGTGTTCAAAGCTTCATAATTATAGCGTCCTTCTGCATACCAGTTTTTACTGCTTTGGTAATAAGCAACCGGAACAAACGTAAATTCCCTATAAGTGCCCATATAATAGTATTGCTCCAGGCCGGCGTGTTGCGCAATCACGCTATGCCACAACCCGCATAGGATCATTATTGGCAACAGTCCTTTTTTCATTTTCTATAATAATTGATTCTGCCGTGCCTAACTTTTCGAGCATGTGTATATCTTTTAAATACGGGTTCCAATGAAAAATAAGCTCATCAATAGGATGCCAAAGCAAAACCCAGGCAAAAATGTCTAAACTGTTGATTAAGCCTGTATGCAGGCTTTGGCTTTGCTTAAAAAACAAAGGCAAAAAGCCCTGGCAAATAATGGCTACCACGATGCCCACGGCCAGCAAAATCCAGTTGCGCTGTTTAAACCGTGTAAACTCTTTCATCTTTTCAGATTTTCGGTCAGAAAAATGGCGGTGTACGGCATACATCAGCGGTTCGGCATATTGCTTATCGTTTTCGTTGGTACATTTAAACTTGTAAAATATCACATCGTACCTTTTTGCTGTTGCTGCTGTATCCAAAATATACCGTTCAAACTGGTGGCTCAACTGCCGTTTGTATATCGGTGCCGGGTCATGCTTGTTAAAGTAACCGTCAATCACTTGCTGGTCCAGGGTCATAAAAACGTTTATGCTTTTTGAATGAAATTTGCTCATCGAATGTATAACTGAGTTTCAGCCAACTGGCGCTATGGTTAATCAATCACCTGTGTACGGTGCCGGGGAAGCATTGGTTATTGATTATTCAATAATCTCAAAAACAAGGAGTAGAAGTTTAATTGCCCTGGCTTTTAGGCCGTGATTAGGGAAAAAATGCTTGGCTTTAGCCAAAATTAACGGGAATGGCACTAATTTTTATGCCATAAAAGAAGCATGAAAACCAGGCGAAGAAAGTTTGGCCAGCCCTACTTTTTGATGAATTTTATTTTTTGGATGGGGTTTCCGGTGGCAGTGTCCAGCAATTCGGCCACATAAACACCAGGCCGCAATTGGGAAACGTTGTGTTTAAACTCAGATAAGTTTTGGTAAAGGGAAGAGTGTACCTTAACGCCCGTGTTGTTATAAATGCTGAGCCGGATATTGCCCATGCTTCTTTTACCGATCAAAAAATTGATTTCGTTGATGGCCGGGTTTGGGTAAAGCAGTACAGTAACAGGTTCTGTTATAATTGGCTGCCTGATAACAACCGGCAAATTAGCAACAGCTTTTTTAAAATAAACCGTAAACCGGTTGCTGCCATAAGTTGCCGCCAAATTTTTATCGATAAAAAAAGCATATTCAGGTTTCAAGTGTAAATCAACAGAATCTTTAGTGTAATTGTCTTTGAGAAAAACAGGTTCGCTTTTAAATCGGGCAGCATAATCAACCAACTTTATTTTGTATTGCCCACTCGCCGTAGCATCAATAGCAATTGGTATAAAACTAACTTTCTCCGGAATGGGCAAAGCATTTACCGCCAATGGTTTATGCTCCGTTTTGCTTAAAGCCGAAAAAGAAACGGCGGCATTTGCGCTGGTTAGATCGTCCACATCCTCTTCAGGGCGGTAACCTTCCTGCTGGCCGTCTTTAAAAGTCAGTAAAATTTCGTCGTGGTTTACGCTGTCTTTTTCTAATTTCAACCTTAAAAAATCTAAAGCTATTGGCGTTTTTCCGCCTAAAACTATAGGGTTGGAAGTATCGGTTGCTTTGGCGGCTTCGGTAAAAACCAAGGTTGGGTTTGCCGCATTTGCTTTCACAAAAAAACCTTGGCCCGAAGCAATATAACGCGTGGCATTGCCAGTATAAACGCTGCCTTTGGTGTAAGTTCCATAATTTTTAGTTACGGGGTCCAAAATGTAAATGGTTGGGTTGATGTTGGTTGTTGCGATGGCCGAACTGCTTCCTCCGGAAAGTTCCCAATCAATTGCCGATGCGTACGGATTGCCAACCTGGTTAAAACCATCGTTTGCCTCAGCTTTGTTGGTGAAAGATAAAGAACCGGTTGCGGCACCAAAAGGCGCAGTTGCTGTAATATTTCCCTGGTTTAATAAACCTTTATAAGTGATGGTTACATCTTCGGGAACGGGAAAAGGTGCGCTAGTTTTATTGCTGACGTTGTTAAACCGATCGCCGCGGAAAAACAGAAGAAAGCCGTTGCCGGGAGTCAAAAAATCTTGCGTGGCAACCGAATGATTTCTGCTGATGCTACTGATTGGCACAAAATCCTGTAATGCACTTGTTGCCGCCGGCTCATTGTATTTCCAAATGGTTGGCCCGTTTGCCGGTGAAGCATCAAAACCGTTTGCTGTTCCGCCTGCCCCGGTTATCAAAATTTGATCCTGAACACGGCTGAAATAGTATCGCCGCAAACTTGGATTAACATTTGGCACCTGATAAACCGGCGAAGAAAGCAACCGGTAACTCCGTCTCGAACTTACACTACCTTTGATAAACCGCTGAACCAAAACAGAATCGGTAATGGAAGAAGCGCCCAGATTATTAACGCGAGCCGTTCCGGCTTCGGTAGAAACCAGCGTTAAATTACTTGCTGAGTTTAAAATGTTAGCAGAAGTGCCGCCGTTTAAATCCACCAAATTAGTAACTTCTAAAGGCGTCCCCAAAGTAATTGTACCGTTACGAACTTGCGTATAAGTTTTTAAGGACCGGCTTGCGGCATCGGTTTGGTTAAAATAGATGGTAGCGTTACTGCTTGCAATGTCATTACCGATAATTAAGTTGGCCGACGTAGAACCGGTTAAATTCCCGCCAGCGTTCATCGAAATTGTGCCGGTCAGCTTTAAAGTCCCGCTGCCGATGTTAATAGTCCCGTTGGTAAGCGTACAGGTATTTCTTATTTGCAGCAAGCCACCGTCCAATAAATTTACTGAGCCTGATGCTTTGTTTACCACTAAATTATGGATCACGTTTTCGCCGGCAATTTGAGAAAAGCGCAGGTTAACCATAGGCGCGGTTCCGTTTAAAGTTAAATCGGTAAACTGGTAAGCATTGGTTGCAGGTTGCTGCGCCAAGTAGCCATCGCCAATAATGGTTCCTGCAGAAGAGCTGGTGCCAACCGTAAAAGTTTGGTTTCCGTTGGCCGATTTCCCGACAGGCAAGTACAATTTGCACTGGTTTTGCAACGATAAGGTTTGGTTGATGGTAATGGTGCTATCAATGGTTGCACCGTTTGGCCGCGTAACGGTAAAGTTTCTAAAACCGGAACCTCCGGAGTTAAAAAGAACAGCATTTCCCGAACCGCTGATTTGTATATCGCTGTTGGTACTGCCGGTGATTTTGCCGCTTCCCGAAAGGTTGTTTTTGATGTCGAGCAAATTGTTGGTGTAAACCTGTAACTCATTGCCGTATAAAATATTGATGTTCCCTAAAACATTAATGGTGTTTGTTGGAGATGAAGTTGCCGTAGCTGCAAACCGCAGATAAGAGCTATTCGTTTTATCTACCGTTATGTTTCCGTAAAAGATACTTGAGGATAGGCTGGCCGTAGTAATATTTTCAGGCCCGGAAAACACGAAAGTAAAGCCGGCATTTTTGTTTGCCGCATTTAAAGAACCGCTGCCAACAGTTATACTTCTGTTAATTACTGCGGTTAGATTACCGTTAATTTCCAAAGCAAAATTTCCGATAAATATTTGTGCCAAATTCCAGCTTCCGGTTCCCGACCAAGTGCTGTTCCCGGTTAAAGTTAAGCCCGAACCCTGCGCACTATTCAACCAAAAATTAATGGTGCCGTTATTAACAATGTTGCCTTTGATATAAAAACGGATGTTGCCGGCGGTTGAACCTGTTTGCAAAGTGCTGCCAGAGGAAACGGTTAAACTTAAAATACCACTTGAAGTATTTACTGCGTCCATCGTAACCGTAGCGTTTGGCGCAATTACCACATCATCAGTTGATCTTGGAATTACGCCGCCAACCCAGGTTGTACCAACGTTCCAATCGCCGCCTGTACTGGTAGAGGTAACCGTAGCGGCACCAGCATAAAAAATAGGGGATAAAAGAAGCATGGCCAAAACAATTGCTTTCCGGCTGCTGATAATATTAAATAATATTTCTTTATGTAAATTCAAAATGCTTTATGTCAGAAAGAAAAACCTTCTGCCATAAAGATATTTATTATTTATACTTTTAAAAATATTTTTTAACTATTAAGTAAATAATAATTAAAAAAGCGATTATAGAAGCTGCTTTGGCCAAATAATCCCCGTATTTTACGTAAAAAGTAAGGTCGCTGTTTAGGTTGATGTCTTGCTTGATGGCCGTTTGTGTCCACCATTTGGTTTGTTTCACCACATCGCCGCGCTGGTTGATAAAAGCCGATAAACCGGTGTTGCCAGACTGGCAAACCCATCGCCGTGTTTCAATGGCCCTTAACTTGGCGTAATCCAAATGCTGGTCTTTGCCGGAAGTGTTTTCCCACCAGCCATCGTTGGTGATGATTGCGATAAATTGTGCCCCTTTTAGCACGTATTTTCCTACATATTCGCCCCAAATTGATTCATAACAAATAACGGGCGCGGCACCAATTCCGCTTTGCGAATAAAAAACGGAAGGTTCGTCCTGTTTGCCATAACTGCCCGTGCTTCCGCCCAAATGTGCAAAAACCGGTTTCAAAAAGGATAATGCCGAACCAAAAGGCATTTGTTCTACGCCCGGAACTAATTTTGATTTATGGTAAAACTGAACCCTGGCCGAGTTTTCAATATTTACGGCTGCATCAAAGTGATCTACAAATACATTATACCCGGGTATTTGCTCGGATGAAGGCGTTGGGTCATGGCTATAATATTTGTAAGATTCGATCCCCGTTAGCACGTTTGCATTTTTATAAGGATAAAGGAAGCGTTGCACCTGCAAATAATAATTGCTGCTTCTGATTTGGTCTTCATCAATGCCTTTTTCATCAAAAATTGCAGTTTCCGGCCAGATAAAAAACTCAGTGTTTGGCTGGGCAACTTTTTTAGAAAGTGTAATTAAAGTATTGATTTGATCTGAAGTTGAAAGCGTTCCTACTTTCTCATAAGGGTCAATATTCGGTTGCACTACAACAATGTTTGATGGATCTTCCTGTTCTTCGTAATTGAAATAAATAAACTCTGAAAAACTTAGCGGCAACAAAATTGCTAGCACCGTTGCGGCAACCAATTGCTGCCGATGCTTCTTTTGCCCCTGTTTTTTTAGGTTGAGACAGATCAGGAAAATCAGGATATTGACCAACCAAATCCAAATGGTGCCGCCGTAAACGCCGGTATATTCGTACCACTGAACCCAACTATGGCTGATGGCAAAACCGTTTCCCAAAGTCATCCAGGGGAAAGCCAAATCCCAGGTTTGGTGCAAATATTCATAACCGATCCAAAAGCAAACCAGACCCGCTAAACTCCAACCAAGCGGCGCAACTTTTCGCAAACGGTAATACAACCAACAAGCCGTGCTCATCAACAACGGACCCAGCGAGTACGGGATGAGCGAAATAGGAATGGCAACTAGCGCACCAATGGTTTTGATGGAATTATAAACCCAGTAAACCGAAAGTGTGTTCCAGATAAAAAAGCCCAAAAAGCTCAGCCAAAAAATCAGAAAACCTTTTCTGTTGGAGTTCGATTGTATAATTTCTTCTAGTAAAAGAAGCATCGGCACCAAGCCTACAAACAATAAAAATGTGGTATAAGGTGTTGGCGGCCAGGCAATCCACATTGATAAACCGGAAAGTATGGAGAGAAGAAATTTGTTTTTCATTTAGGAATTGAGGTATGAGCAATCAGGTATCAGCTTTCAGCAATCAGCTTTTGTGCAGCAACTATGAACCATTAACTATTATCTATGAACTATTTCCCACTAACTATGATCACAAATTCGCCTTTTACGGTATGTGTTTCATAATAAGTTTTAACTTCTATTAAAGTGCCTCGAACGGTTTCTTCAAACAGTTTAGTGAGTTCTCGGGAAACGGAAACTTGTCGGTCTCCACCAAAATGCGCGATCATTTCGTCCAGCGTTTTTAATAAACGGTGCGGCGATTCGTAAAAAATCATCGTCCGTTCTTCTTCTGCCAAACTTAAATAACGTGTTTGCCGACCTTTTTTTACCGGTAAAAACCCTTCGAAAATAAAACGGTCATTTGGCAAACCGGAATTAACCAATGCCGGGACAAAAGCGGTTGCACCGGGCAAGCACTCAACGGGAAAATTATTTTTTAAAGCTTCGCGGACTAAATAAAAACCCGGATCAGAAATCGCAGGCGTTCCGGCATCGGAAATTAAAGCAATTTGTTTTCCTTCACCCAAAAACTTAATAATTTCTTGTGTGGATTGGTGTTCGTTATGCTGATGATGAGAAAACACTTTCCCGGTAATGCCGAAATGTTTAAGCATCGGAGCCGAGTTGCGCGTATCTTCTGCCAAAATTAAATCAACTTCTTTTAAAATGCGGATGGCGCGGAAAGTCATGTCTTCCAGATTGCCAATTGGTGTTGGGACGAGGTAAAGTTTGCCAGGCATTCAGTTATCTGTTGTAAGTTGTGGGTTGCCAGTTCCAAGTTTAATGCCGATGCTGTTTTTATCGACTAAAAACTGGCAACCCGCAACAGAAACCTGACAACTCCTTATATTCGCCAAAAAATTAAAATAATGCTGCAAGTTAGTTATATCCGCGAAAACAGGGACAAGGTTTTGGAACGTTTGGCCGTCAGAAATTTTAAACAGCCGGAACTGGTTGATGAAATTTTGGGTCTGGATGAAAAACGCCGCTCAACACAAACTAAACTGGAACAAATTTCCGCAGAGGCAAATTCCGCAGCAAAAAAAATTGGCGAACTGATGCGCAGCGGCAAAAAAGAAGAAGCCGAAGCGGTTAAAAATCAAAATCAAACTTGGAAAAACGACATCAAAACTTTTGGTGAGGAGTTAGCTGCGCTGGAAAACGAACAGCAGCAAAAGCTTTTTTTACTGCCTAATTTACCGCATCAATCTGTACCGAAAGGAAGCGCGGCCGAAGAAAACGAAGTGGTTTTAGAGAACGGCGAAAAGCCGCAACTGCTGGAAAATGCCTTGCCGCATTGGGAACTCGCTACAAAATATAATTTAATTGATTTTGAATTAGGCGTAAAAATTACCGGCGCAGGTTTCCCGGTTTATAAAGGAAAAGGGGCCAAATTGCAACGTGCGCTGATTGCTTTTTTTTTGGACGAAGCCGAAAAAGTGGGTTACGATGAACGAATGCTGCCTTTGCTGGTGAACGAAGCATCTGGTTTTGGAACGGGGCAATTGCCGGACAAAGAAGGGCAAATGTATTTTGTGGGCGAAGATAACCTGTTTTTGATCCCGACTGCCGAAGTTCCGATGACGAATTTGTACCGTGACGTAATTTTGAAAGAAGAAGAATTGCCTATAAAAAATTGCGGTTACACGCC
>CAXTKQ010000010.1:18848-51534 GCA_964244955.1 uncultured Sphingobacteriaceae bacterium
ATGTTTCCGCAGGGAAGCTGGTTCTTATGGCGCGCACGTTCGTGGTTTAAACCGTTTGCATCAGTTTGATAAAGTGGAAATTGTACAGGTTGCACATCCCGAAAAATCTTATGAAATTTTGGAGGAAATGAGTTTGCATGTACAATCCTTGCTTCAAAAATTGGGCTTGCCTTACCGCGTACTGCGCTTGTGCGGCGGCGATATGGGTTTTACCGCTGCCTTAACTTATGATATGGAAACCTGGAGCGCGGCGCAACAACGCTGGCTGGAAGTTTCTTCGGTTTCCAACTTTGAAACTTTCCAAAGCAACCGGTTGAAACTGCGTTTCCGCAACAGCGAAGGCAAAAACCAGTTGGCGCATACTTTAAATGGCAGTGCATTGGCTTTGCCGAGAATTGTAGCTACTTTATTGGAAAATAACCAGACCGAAAATGGCATTAAAATCCCGGAGGTTTTGGTGCCTTATACCAAGTTTGCGTGGATTGATTGATGCTGTTTTTATAGGGGTAAAATTTATAGGGGTAAAAGAAGCATCAACCTAAAAACGCTTTAAGCTTTTCCTGGTTTGGGCTGCAATTATTTAAAACTATAAATTCGCAACGGCGTTCATGGAAATGATCAGGTTAAGGCAAATAGATACTCAACTATCAACAAAAATATAGGAACAACATGAAAAAGTTTATTATAGCGGCCCTTTTTTTACTGCCTTTGCTGGCAAAAGCGCAAAGCGGGCCGTTTCATTATAAAGTAGAAGACCGGTATTTATATTATGGCAATGTGGTTGAAGTAGATACGACTCTTTCTGTTGCCGATTTGTATAAAGATGCCAAATTATTCCTCACAAAACTGGCTTTGATCAACACGAAGGTAACCAAGGACGATGCGACTAACGGAGTTGTAATTGCTTCGGTTGAAGAACCGGCCACTTTTAAAACCCAAACCGGTGTTGGCACCGAAAAGATGACTTTACGGTACAACATCAAGCTCGAACTTAAAAAAGGGCGTTACCGTTATACTTTTGATAACATTATTTTGGTTTATAATGACAAGGTTAAAGGCCAGGAGCATACGTTGTACGATGTTGACAAAGGCAAAGGCGGCGGCCTGTTGGGAATCGGCCTTCGAAAACGTGTATTGACCGCAATGGACGATTTGTTTCTGAAGAAAATAGATGTGCTGACCAACACAATGAAAAAGAAATCGGATGATTTTTAGGGTGTATTTTTCAAAAAGCGGCGATCATCAAAGTTTAACTAAATTTATGTGATAAAAGAAGCAAATGGCATCGTTGGTAATTGAAAGTAACAATCAAGAAAATTTAAAATTACTGGCTAAGCTTGCCAGGCAATTGGGGGATAAAGCAAAATTGGTTGCAGATAAACCTGTAGAAAGCCTTGTTCCAAAACTTACGCAAGAAGAAAAGCATTTGGTAAGTGCTTTTAAACAAGGCGATTTGCTAAAAAAAGGGAAACTCAAAACGGTTGATGCAAAAACGTTTTTGGATGATCTCCGCCGTTAAATGATGTTCTCTTTACTAATCACACAACTTACTTTAATAAATTAATTAACACTTGGGTTACATTAGCAATAAAGGAAGGTTTTACTGCTCCGGCTTTGCGAATAATAATATTTTTATCAGCAGTAAAAATACGTGTAGGTCGGATATTTGAAGCAACTGGTAACGAACCGCTGGCAAAATCATTGGTGTTTATTAGAATCGAAAAAGCATCTTTAGTTTGTTGACTGGTGATTTGACAGAGAATAATATCATCGCCGGGCAAATCTGCCAATACTAAAGCTGGCCTTTTTTTGCTTCCCGATAAATCTGAAAACGGAAACGGTATTACAACTACATCGCCTTTTACAAATCCTGCCATGCTAAATCTTCTTCTGGGGTTAGCCAATCTTTAGCCAAAGCTTTTTCACTTGCAAAGTATGTAACAGGCAAGTCAACCGCTTCTGAGATTTTGTCGGCTTCTTCAATAGTAAATGCGATTACTTCTACTTGCTTCCCGATAAAATTTCGAGGCACTTCAATCGTAATGGTTTGATCATTAGGCTTAACTACAGTCCTTATCATAAACAAATATACAATTTTGAATGCTTCTTTTATCGCTATAAATTCAGGCAACCTTACTTCACAATCTCAAAAACCGCCTGCACCTGGTAATTCAGTTTGATCTTTTTAAAATCAATATCTGGTTCGGTAGCCGCATCGGCACTGCTGGTTTTCATTACCATGGCACGGAAAACGGGTTGCTGCATTGGTTCGTTGTTGATTTCCTGAATGTCGATAGCACCACCTAATTTCTCGCCAATTCCACTTAATAAAAAAGCTGCTTTTGCCTGGGCTGCTTTTAAAGCTTTCAATTTAAGTTCGCTTTTTAAAGCTTCAATGCCCGAATAATCGTAGCCATCAATTCCGGTTGATTGGATTCCTTTATCGTCCACCGCATCCAAAATTTGGTTGATCTTGTTCAGGTCTTTCAGCTTTAAACGGTATTGTTTGGAAGCCAGAAAATCAGCGTTCTTTTTCTTTTCCGGCACATAATTGTACGACGATAAATTGTTGATGGTAAAATCAGCTTTGGCAATTCCGGCCGCGGTTACTGCTTTTTGCAACTGGCTTTCCAAGGTTGAAATGCCCACTTTGTTTTTACCGTTTAAATATTCTTTCAGCGAGATGCTGAAGTAAATGATATCGGGCGTAACTTCTGTTTCGGCATTTCCGGTAACGGTTATTTTTCGGCGCAGGTCAACGCTTTGGGAAAATGTAGTGGAAATTATGGCCGATAAAAACAGTAGGAGTAATAGCTTTTTCATGTTGAACGATTTTATTGAATAGACGAAAGTTTATGGGTTTGGTCGCAACAAAATTGAGGTTTTTAACGAAATTTAATTTAAACGGCTGTTATTCAAATACAAAAAATAATAAAATAATTGTGGTTTGGATTTGATGCTGTTTTTATGCCGGTAAAAGAAGCATGCTAATTTGTATTTAACGTTCTTTTTGCTTGAACAAAAAGAACCAAAAATTCAAGACAAACCCGATCCCTCCGGGCGTTTTGTCCGGCCTTTCCGCGCCTAGGCGACGACCTGCCGCTTCGGAATGTCCAAGCGGTTATCCTGCGTTTGTTTAAAGGTGTTTTTCAAATGCTTCTTTTATCGGTATAAATTAGGTGGATCGAAAAGGGAGGTTTCGCTTTTGTTGAAATGGCAGAGGCGTTTGCAAGGTATGCGCCCAGGCGCGATGGGAGGAATGCCGCCCGGAGGCGATTCGGCATTCTTGATTTTTTGGTTCTTTTTAATCAAGCAAAAAGAACGAACCAAAAAATAATAATTGAAAGAAGATTTCTCCCTGCGGTTGAAATGACAACATTTTTATGCCGGTAAAAGAAGTATATAAAATTTTCAATAAAAGCAAAAAGCCGGAAGGTTGTTCCGGCTTTTAAATTTGGTTGGAGAGATTCTAAAACCAGTCCAGAACGACAAATTCATTCTTCTACAATTTCACTATTCGGTTGTGGTTCTTCTTTGACCTCTTCTTTAAAATACTTCTTTTGGTTCAATAAAATCAGCACTACGCCAACTGAAATGGCGGCATCGGCAATGTTAAAAACCGGACGGAAAAAGATGTATTCTTCTCCGCCCCAAACCGGCACCCATGACGGGAAAACGCCGGTGAGCAGCGGGAAATAAAACATATCCACCACGCGGCCCTGGAACAAAGGCGCATAATGATACATAAGGCCATAAAAAGCCGAATCAATGATATTGCCCAAAGCACCCGCAAAAATAAGCGCAATGGTGAGGATCAACCCGCGGTGAAATTTATGCCGAATCAAATAAACCAAACCGTAAGCAATCCCCGAAACTGCCAAAATCCGGAATAGCGTTAACGCCAGCTTTCCTGCCTCACCGCCCAGTTCCCAGCCAAAAGCCATCCCGTTGTTTTCGGTATAATGCAAAAAGCCGCGGTTTCCCAGCAGCTTAATTTCTTCGCCCAAAACCATGTGCGTGCGTACCCAGGTTTTCAAAATCTGGTCGGCCAACACAATAAAAGCAGCGATTAAAAACGGCTTGGTATAGGTGGCTTTCATTTAATACTGTTTCATTTTGGCTTCCATGCTCAAAGTGGTATGCGGCACGGCGCGCAAACGTTCTTTCGGGATCAGTTTTCCGGTTTCGCGGCAAAGGCCGTAAGTGCGGTTTTCGATGCGGCCTAAAGCAGCTTCCAATTGCTCGATGAATTTTTTCTGGCGGGCGGCCAACTGGTTGATTTGTTCTTTTTCCAACGTGGCCGATCCGTCTTCCAGTGTTTTGTAAGTGCCTGAGGTATCGTCAGTTCCATTAGAATTGGGACTGCTTAAAGAAGAGGTCAAGGCAAAAAGTTCTTCTTTTGCTATGCGGAGTTTTTCTAAAATAAGGTCTTTAAATTCTTTTAGTTCAACATCAGAATATCTGTTTTTTTCGTACGCTTGTTCGGTTTTCATTTATACTTTGGTTAGTTCGATCAATATTTCTTCGTCGTTTATCGCTACTTTTTCGCCTTCGTTAAGCTGCGTATCCAATATCAAATCAACGGCCAGAATTTCGGCGCAAATATAGGATAAATTGTTGTTCACGGCTTCTGCAACGGCCGGGTTGCCATTTAACTTAACATTAATTTTATCAGTTACCTCGAAACCGTTGCTTTTGCGCAGGTTTTGGATACGGTTTACCAGCTCCCGGGCGATGCCTTCCTGCTTCAATTCGTCGGTTAAAGCCACATCCAGCGCAACCGTTAGCTTGCCCAAACTTGCCACTTGCCATCCCGGAACATCTTCCGCAGTAATTTCAACATCCGATAAAGTTAGGAGGTGTGAGGTTTGAGGCAGGAGGATTTGTCCGTTTTGTTCCAGTTCCGCAATTTGTTCGGGATTGAATCGGGCAATGGCTTCCGCAACCTGTTTCATATCTTTCCCAACTTTTTTCCCCAACGCTTTAAAATTCGGTTTAATTTTTTTGCTGATAAAAGAAGCATCGTCCGTAATGTACTCGATATTTTTGATGTTGGTTTCGGATAAAATCAACTCCTTCACCTGCTCCACCTGCTGCTGGAAATGCGGGTTCAAAATTGGCAGCAAAATTTTGTTCAAAGGCTGGCGGACATTGATGCCGACTTTTTTCCGAAGAGACAACGTTAACGAAGAAATATCCTGCGCCAGTTGCATCCGTTCTTCCAATTCTTTGTCCACCAAATTTGGATGGTAAGCCGGAAAATCTGCCAAATGCACCGATTCTACGTTTTCTTTTTGGGCGGTAGAATTTAAATCTTGAAACAAACGCTCGGCAAAAAACGGCGCAATAGGCGACATCAATTTGGCAATCGTATCCAAACAAGTGTATAAAGTTTGGTAAGCCGAAAGCTTGTCTTCGCTGTAATCGCCTTTCCAGAAACGGCGGCGGCTAAGGCGAACGTACCAGTTGCTGAGGTGTGCATCCACAAAATCCTGGATGGCGCGTGCTGCTTTTGTCGGCTCAAAATCAGCGTAAAAAGCATCAACTTCCTGGCTTAAAGTATTCAGTAAAGATAAAATCCAGCGGTCAATTTCCGGCCGTTTTTGCAGTTCGATGTCAGCTTCTTCATACTTAAACTGATCAATGTTGGCGTACAAAGCAAAGAACGAATACGTGTTGTACAACGTGCCGAAAAACTTGCGGCGCACTTCGTCCAAACCTTCTAAGTTGAACTTTAAATTGTCCCAGGGCGAAGCATTGCTGATCATGTACCAGCGCGTGGCATCCGGGCCGTATTGCTCCAACGTTTTAAACGGATCAACCGCGTTGCCCAAACGCTTGCTCATTTTGTTGCCGTTTTTATCCAGTACTAAACCGTTGGAAACTACGTTTTTATAAGCCACAGAATCCATCAGCATAACGGCAATGGCATGAAGCGTAAAAAACCAGCCGCGGGTTTGGTCAACACCTTCGGCGATAAAATCAGCCGGGAAAGAAGCTGCAAAAGCTTCTTTATTTTCAAACGGAAAATGATGTTGTGCGTAAGGCATGGCACCGGAATCAAACCAAACATCAATTAAATCCGGTTCGCGGAACATTTTTTTGCCAGTGGAGGAAACCAAAATTACATCATCCACAAACGGACGATGTAAATCTTCCAACACAAAATTTTGTGGCATAAAAGAAGCATTGATAGATTTCCGGATTTCATTTTTCAGATCATCCATCGAACCAATGCATAGTTCTTCCGAGCCGTCTTCTGTCCGCCAAATCGGCAGCGGCGTTCCCCAATAACGGGAGCGGGAAAGGTTCCAATCCACCAAGTTTTCCAGCCAGTTGCCAAAACGACCAGTTCCGGTTGATTCAGGTTTCCAATTGATGGTTTTGTTCAATTCTACCATCCGGTCTTTAACGGCCGTCGTTTTGATAAACCAACTATCCAACGGATAATACAAAATTGGTTTATCGGTGCGCCAGCAATGCGGATAACTGTGCTCGTATTTTTTTACGTCGAAGGCTTTGTTGTCTTCTTTTAATTTGATGGCGATAAGCACATCGGTTGGTTTAAAATCAGGATCGTTGCGTTCTTCTTCGCTGTAATATTCTTCTTTTACAAATTTTCCGGCGAAATCAGTTACTTCATCAACAAACTTTCCTTGTTTGTTCACCAGCGGAACTTCTTTGCCGTTTTCATCTTTCACCAAAACCGAAGGGACACCGTTTGCACGCGCAACGCGAAAGTCGTCCGCACCAAAAATAGAAGCGGTGTGCACAATGCCGGTTCCGTCATCGGTTGTAACAAAATCGCCGGCAATTACGCGGAAAGCGTTTTGTTCGAGGTCTTCGTTGGAAACATAAGGCATCAATTGCTGATAACGCAAACCAACCAATTCTGCGCCTTTAAATTCCGCAGCAATTTCCCAGGGAATAATTTTATCGCCCGAATTATAACCGGTAAAAGAAGCATGCTCACCTTCTTTTTTGAAATATTGATGGATTAAATCCTTAGCCAAAACCACGCTAACCGGCGCAAAAGTGTAAGGATTAAAAGTTTTTATTTTGACGTAATTAATGTTATCGCCAACGGCCAACGCACAATTAGAAGGCAAAGTCCAGGGCGTGGTTGTCCAGGCTAAAATGGCGGTATCTTCCGTTTCTTCTTCAAACAAAACCGGGATCAACGGATGGATTTGATTTGGAATGAGGTGAAATTCAGCCGTAATCGAAGTATCTTTTACATTGCGGTAAGTGCCGGGCTGGTTCAATTCGTGCGAACTTAAACCCGTTCCGGCAGCAGGCGAATAAGGCTGCACGGTGTAACCTTTGTACAGAAATCCTTTTTTGTAAAACTCCTTTAAAATCCACCAAAGGGTTTCGATGTACTCGTTTTTGTAGGTGATGTACGGGTCTTCCAGGTCAACCCAATAACCCATTTTCTCGGTCAGGTCGTTCCAAACATCGGTGTAACGCATCACTTCTTTGCGGCACTCGGCGTTGTAATCTTCAATGGAAATTTTTTTGCCGATGTCGTCTTTCGTAATTCCTAAAGCTTTTTCAACGGCCAGCTCAATCGGCAAACCGTGCGTGTCCCAGCCGCCTTTGCGTTTTACCTGGTAGCCTTTTAACGTTTTATACCGGCAAAAAATATCTTTGATCGAACGCGCCATCACGTGGTGGATGCCGGGCATGCCGTTGGCCGATGGCGGGCCTTCATAAAAAGTGTAAGGTTTACTGGCCGGGCGGCTGCTGATACTTTTTTCGAAGATGTGGTTCTGCTTCCAAAATTCCAGGACTTCGTTTCCAAGCTCCGGCAGGTTAAGCTGTTTATATTCCTTGTACATCAATACGTTTACCTCAAAAATTTGAGGTGCAAAAATACGGTTTTTACTGAGATTTTTAATTGGATTATGTAAAACAAATCGGCCGGAATTGATTGGCTGATGCTTCTTTTACCGGCATAAATTTAGTGTTGCTTGCTGTTTTTATGCCGATAAAAGAAGCATCCGGTTTCTGCCGGTTAACCGGAATGTTTTAGTTTAGCAGGATGTTACACAAAACCCGCGGCATTGTATTTAAAACAACCGATTACAGCGAAAGCAGCGTGGTGGTACAAATTTTTACAGAGAAATTTGGGTTGCAGGCTTACCTTATCAACGGCGTAAAAAAGCCGCGGGCAAAGATCAGCCGGAACATGCTGCAACCGTTGCATTTGCTGGAAATGGTGGTTTATCATAAATTAAACGGCAACATCCAGCGTGTCTCCGAATTGAAAAACGCACCGGTTTTAACCACCATTCCTTATGATATTGTTAAAAGTTCGCTGGTTATTTTTTTAAACGAAGTGCTTTACAAAGCCGTACGGCAGGAATCTCCGGATGAAAATCTGTTCAATTTTATTTTTTATTCCATTGAATGGCTGGACCACCAGGAGCAGGGATTAGCCAATTTCCACTTGCTGTTTTTAGTGCAGTTAAGCCGGTATTTGGGTTTTCATCCTGAACGGAACGAAGCCGGAACGGCCGCTTATTTTGATTTAAAAGATGGCTTGTTTGTGAAATCTAAACCCGAGCACAACTTGTATTTAGCGCCGCCTTACACGCAATATTTTAATTTATTGATCGGCCGAAATTTTGAAGACCTGCCCGAAATCCGTTTGCCCAACGATATCCGAAAATATTTGCTGGACCGGATGATCGAATATTACGCCTTGCACATTGATAGTTTCGGCCAAATCCGTTCGCATGAAGTGCTGGAAGAAGTGTTGGGATAAAAATAGCAGTTACTTCAGCTTAAATATTGGCAGCATTAAAACACAAAATCCGTTTGCTGCAACTGCTTTAACAATTGCTCGCAACTTGTTTTATCTGGTGTAAATGTTAATGAACAAGTTTTGCAGTTCAATTCAGTTGCAAATAAAATTTGTTCTAAGGGCATGTAGATAAAGGAGTTGCAACCAGGGCAATGAATACCAAGCTGTTTTAATTTGTTTTCCATATTGGCTTTTTACGTTAAGCATCAGCCTGATGTTGGCTCTAAAAACTTAGAAGCTGCCTCAAAAACCAAAAGCCACTTTTTTTGTTATGCTTTTATTATCACGATACTTAAACATTTAAAACTATGGATCTCGATTTAAAAGGCGACTGGAACCAGTTAAAAGGCAAGGTAAAACAAGCTTACGGCGATTTGACTGACGATGATTTGAAACACGAAGAAGGTAAAGACGACGAACTGCTGGGCAAGCTGCAAACCAAAACCGGCAAAACCCGCGACGAAGTGGTAAGCTGGCTGAAAAGCTTGTAATACTGTTTTTACCGTATAAAAATTAAGGAAGCTTGGTTTCGGGCTTCCTTTTTTATTATAAAAATAGCTTTTCAAAGGGAACAGAAAAACCAGTAATGGTTCGTAATATTAGGTTTCCTTCAGCATAAACCGTTTCTTCCAACGTAAAATATTGTTCTGCCAATCTGTAAACTTCTGCATTTACCTCCAAAGGATCAATAATCACATATTCTTTTACACCATAACTTTCATACATTCTTTTTTTGTGCTTGATATCGTAATAGGCGGTAGAAGGAGATAAAATTTCGATACATAAATCTGGAGCAAAATCAATTTTTCCACCAATAATATTCTTTCTGTTTTCTTCAGAAATAAAAATTAGATCAGGCTGAAAAACGTTTCCTTCATCCAAAAATACATCTGTCGGAGCAATCAAGAAAAAACCGCCGTTATTCGTTTTGTCCAGATAATTAGCGATATATTGTACAAGACGGATAATAATACTTTGGTGCAAATGTGTAGGTGCGGGAGACATAATCAAATCGTAATTTATCAGCTGAAAAGGCGCACCTTCTTCCAAAAGCATGTAATCTTTTACCGTGTATTTGTTTTTCGTTTCGGTAGTCTGCATCTATCAAATATAAAAAATCTTATTTATAATTTCGCCGCATGGCAGAAAGTACAAAACCGACAATTTTAGTGGTGAACGACGATGGCATTACCGCGCCCGGAATAAAAGCATTGATCGAAGTAATGCAGGAAATCGGCCACGTAGTGGTGGTTGCGCCGGATAGCCCGCAATCTGGGATGGGCCACGCCATTACCATCGGAAAACCGTTGCGGTTGGATAAAGTGGATTTGTACGAAGGCGTGGAAATGTACAAATGTTCCGGCACGCCGGTTGATTGCGTGAAACTTGCCGTAAACGTTGTTTTTAAAGGTAAAAAGCCGGATTTGTGTGTTTCCGGGATCAACCACGGACTGAACAATTCCATCAATGTGTTGTATTCCGGCACCATGTCGGCAGCGGTTGAAGGCGCCATCGAAAGCATTCCTTCCATCGGTTTTTCACTGGATGATTTTACGTTGGAAGCTGATTTTTCTCCCGCCAAAAAATACATCAAACAAATTGCAGAACAGGTTTTAAACCACGGCTTGCCGCAAGCCACTTTGCTCAACGTTAATTTCCCCAACACCAAAGAAATCAAAGGCATCAAAATCTGCCGGCAGGCAAACGCCAAGTGGGCAGAAGAATTTGACGAGCGTTTAGATCCGCACAAACGTAAATATTACTGGCTGACGGGCGTTTTCCAGGTAAACGACCAGGGCGAAGACACCGACGTTTGGGCTTTGGAAAACCAGTACGTTTCGGTCGTTCCCGTTCAGTTTGATATGACGGCGCATCATGTCATCGGGCTTTTAAACAACTGGAATTTTCAGGGATAAATGTTGACGCAGCTCCTTCAACTTCACTTATTTTTCTTGTAATTTTGGTTGATGCAGGTAAAAAATAAGGTGGTCGTTGGGATGTTGCTTGGGCTGATATTGCCTTTGCTGGCCTGGGTTTTTTCGGAAGTGTTTTTCCGGCGGGAAATTATTGCGGACAAACCCGGCGTTCCGTACCTCATCGCGGTCGCCATCAACTTAATCCTGCTCAAACAAATTTACAAAGCCAATGCCGATAAAGCCGGGATCGGTTTGCTCATCGTTACTTTTACGGCCGTAATCTTAACTTTTGTGTTCAAAATCAAGCTTCATTAACCATGAAATATTATTTAATTGCTGGTGAAGCTTCGGGCGATTTGCACGGCGCCAATTTAATGGCAGCTTTAAAAGCCAAAGACCCGCAAGCAGAGTTTCGGTATTTTGGCGGCGATTTGATGAAAGCCGAAGGCGGAACGCTGGTAAAACATTATGCCGAAATGGCTTACATGGGTTTTGTGGAAGTGGCTTTAAACCTCCGCAAAATCCTCAAAAACATGAAAAGCTGCAAGGAAGATATTGCAGCCTGGAAACCGGATGTGATAATTCCGATTGATTTTCCCGGCTTCAACCTAAAAATTGCGACTTTTTGTAAAGAAAAAGGCTTTAAGGTTTTCTATTATATTTCGCCAAAAGTTTGGGCCTGGAACCAGAAACGCGTGCTCAACATCAAAAAAGTGGTGGACAAACTTTTTTGCATTTTGCCTTTTGAAGTTGATTTTTACCAATCGTGGGACATGAAAGTGGATTACATCGGCAACCCGCTGCTGGATGCTGTTTTTATCCACCAAAAAAATGAATCTTTTCTCGCCCAAAACAACCTCGGCCAAAAACCAATTGTGGCGCTTTTGCCCGGCAGCCGCAAGCAGGAACTGAAAGGTATTTTGCCCGAAATGCTGGCCGTTGCGGATCAGTTTCCCGGTTATCAGTTTGTCATCGCCGGCGCGCCTTCTTTCAACCAAAACCATTATGCTTCTTTTACTGGCAAAAAATTGGTGCCGGTTGTTTTCAACCAAACTTATGATTTGCTGCAACATGCACAAGCTGCTTTGGTTGCTTCGGGCACAGCTACGCTGGAAACGGCTTTGTTTCATGTGCCTCAAGCGGTGCTTTACAAAGGGAATTTTATTACGATTGCAATTGCGCGGTTACTGATAAAAATCCGTTTTATTTCGCTGGTGAATTTGATTATGGACCGCGAAATTGTGAAAGAGCTGATCCAGCAGGATTGCACGCCGGAAAAGGTGGGCCAGGAACTAAACCGGTTGCTGAACGATGAAACTTACCGCCAAACCATGTTGGATAATTACAACTTGCTGGACGAAAAAATGGGCGAACCAGGCGCATCGGCAAAAACGGCTGAACTGATGATCGGGTATTTAAGAAAATAAGCTAAAAAAAGAGCGTTAAAAGAAGCATTTTTGCCATGCTTCTTTTACCACCTAAAATTGAGTATTGCTGATTCCAAATTAACCTCATCATGAAAAAAAACCTCCTTTTTGCTTTGGCTTTGCTGTTTTTAGTACAGTTTTCTTTTGCCCAAAATCAAACTTTTACCAATCCGTTGCTGCCTTCCGGTGCCGATCCGTACAGCTTTTACAAAGACGGTTATTATTATTACACCAATACTTTGGGCGATAATTTGATGTTGTGGAAAACCAAAAACCTGGCCGACCTGAAAGACGCGGAACACAAAGTGATTTGGACACCGCCTGCCGGAACTGCATATTCCAAAGAGGTTTGGGCACCCGAATTTCATTTTATCAAAGGCAAATGGTATGCTTATTTTGCTGCGGACGACGGCGACAATAACCACCACCGCACCTATGTTTTGGAAAATGCTTCTGCCGACCCTTTTGCAGGCGAATGGGTTTTTAAAGGGAAAGTAGCCACAAAATCGGCTGATAAATGGGCCATAGACAGTGATGTTTTTGAGCAGAAAGGCAAGTTGTACATGATTTGGGCAGGTTGGGCAGGCGATGTGAACGGCCGCCAAAATATTTACATCGCCAAAATGAAAAACCCCTGGACCATAAAAGGAAAACGAACGCTGATTTCCACGCAGACTTATGCCTGGGAGCGGAATGGCGACCTGCACGATGCCAACAACCCGGCGCATGTGGATGTGAACGAAGGGCCGCAATATTTGAAACACGGAAACAAAATTTTTGTGGTTTACTCGGCAAGTGGTTGTTGGACAGATTTTTATGCCTTGGGAATGCTTACGGCTTCGGCAAACAGCAACCTGCGCCGTGCTGCTTCCTGGACAAAATCACCGCAGCCGGTTTTTAAGCAATCGTCGGAAAACGGGGTTTATGCGCCGGGCCACAATTCGTTTTTTAAATCGCCGGACGGAACGGAAGACTGGATTTTATACCACGCCAACTCGCAACCGGGACAAGGCTGCGGACGGGAACGTTCGCCCCGTGCGCAAAAATTTACCTGGAACGAAGATGGCACGCCAAATTTTGGCGAGCCTGTAAAAGCAGGCGTGCCGATTGCCATCCCTTCGGATAAAAACCAAAACCCGTAAACCGGCTGCAAAAATCGAACTCTAAAAAAGATATGGTAAAAACAGCATCCGTGTTTAATTAGTATTTATATTTGATTAGCCAAAAGTTACAGGTCGTCAGCACGCTTTAATTTAAACCGCTTTAAACTTACCATACTTCTTTTACCGGCTAAAAATATTCATTCAATTTGTTGCAGCATTTATGAAGTTAATCAATCGTTATTTATCAGGATGGCTGTTTGCTGTTTTGGTTACTGTTTCGTGCAGTAAAAAAACAGATACTGTTATTGTTAACAACGGGAACAGCGCAACAATAGCAACTGTTTGGACTGTACAAAAAGCAAACGATTGGTACGCCAGCCATAAATGGATTTCCGGTGCCGATTATATCCCGGCAATGGCAGTAAACCAATTGGAAATGTGGCAGGCCGATACTTTCGACCCAAAAACAATTGATAAAGAATTAGGTTGGGCAGAAAAAATTGGCTTTAATACCATGCGCGTTTTTTTGCATAGCCTGGCCTGGAAACAAGACCCGGAAGGGTTTAAAAAACGGGTAGATCAGTTTTTGGCAATTTCGGCACAGCACCACATTCAGCCCATCCTTGTTTTTTTTGACGATTGCTGGAACACAACGCCACAAATTGGCAAACAGCCGGCACCAAAAACAGGCATCCATAATTCGGGATGGCTGCAAGATCCCGGCCAGCCTGCATCGGCAGACAGCACCAATTTCCCCGGGTTAAAAAAATATGTAAAAGACATGCTTACTGCTTTTGCGCACGACAACCGGATTTTAATGTGGGATTTGTACAACGAACCCGGAAATTCCAACAAAGGCGAAACTTCGCTTCTGCTGCTTGCCCAGGTTTTTACATGGGCAAAAGAAGTAAACCCCGACCAACCGATAACAGCAGGCGTTTGGGCCTGGAATTTTGATAAACTAAACCAGTTTCAAACCACGCATTCGGATGTGATCACTTATCACGATTATGAAGAACCTGCCCAACACTTAAAGATTATCCAACAATTAAAAACTTATGGCCGGCCACTGATTTGTACAGAATACATGGCCCGTACATTGAACAGCCGTTTTGCCAACATTATGCCGATGCTAAAATCCGAAAATGTGGGCGCAATAAACTGGGGCCTTGTTTCCGGCAAAACCAACACGATTTATGCCTGGAGTACACCGATGCCAAACGGCGGGGAACCGGCGGAATGGTTCCACGATATTTTTAGGGGAGACGGAACGCCGTACAGGCAGGACGAGGTTGATCTGATAAAAAAGTTGAACGGTATCAACTAAAAGCTTGTTTAAATTTTGTTCTATTTATTTTACATGCTTCTTTTACCTTATAAAAATTGATACCGACGCCAATTTTTATAGGTTAAAAGAAGCATCGGTATTTTTTATACAAATTTAAAAGGCCATGATTATCGGGCTAAAAAACCAAATCCAAAAAAAAGCTGCACTTAAATTAATAAGTACAGCTTTTTTGTAGTAGTTCTATTTTTATGCGATGGATAGTTGTTGTTCTTCGTTTGTGCTTAAATGGTTCATCTTTTTTGCGAGGGCTTTACTGGCTACGCGCATTACTTTTAAATCGGTCATCAGCAGGTTTCTTAGTTCTTTGTCAAAACTTTTGATCATTTTATTTACAGAGGTTGTATTTGTTTTCATGCTTATTTTAAAAAATATTTATTTTTTGGTTGATTTTTTTGGCTTATCAATATGGTCTTTTTCTGTTAAGTTGTTTTTTCTCCGTTTTGCTTCGGTAACCTGTCTCGTAAATTGTTCTTCGTCTCTGCTATCGCTTGGTTTTTCCGGGTTTAACGGATCGGCCCAGTCTTTTTCTTCAGAACTTTCATCGGGAATGCTGTTTTCAGTAGTCATATTTCCGTTATTCTTGTTGCACTTCTTTCCAAGATTATGCCAAGCATTGCATATAGCTTAACTTTTTAAAACTTTAATGGCTTTTAATGTAAACAGTTGAAAATTAAGCTATAAATAAGTTATTCGTAAACGTTAAAACATTGTTTCTTTCGAAAACAGCAAAATACAGTTTTAAAGTTTGTTCTGAATTTAATTCAATTTTAAGTTTAACCGTACAGTTTTACGGTAAGAAAGGTGTACAAGTTCGGCTGCAACAGACAAAATAATGCCGATCACCGTTACGCCTTGCCAATGCCAGGTGTTCCAAACGCGGCTGGCCAAAAAAGTACCTGCCGCGCCGCCCAAAAAGTAAGTAACCATGTAAACGGTGTTCAATCGGTTTCGGGCTTCTTGGGAAAGAGAAAAAATCGTGGTTTGGTTAGAAATGTGCGTGGCTTGTACGCCCAAATCAAGCAAAATCACACCAATGATTAAACCGGCCAAGCTGCTTCCCGAAAAAAAGAACACCACAAAAGAAATGATGACCAGTAGAATAGAAAAAGTGGTAACGGTGTAAGGATTGGTTTTATCGCTGATCCTTCCCATTGCTGCCGCGCCCAAAGCACCAAAAGCGCCCACCAAACCAAATAGTCCGGCTGCCTCACTACCTAGGTTAAACTGCGGCTCGCGCAGCAGGAATATCAAAGTCGTCCAAAATGCGCCAAAGCAGGCATAGCACAACGCACCGCGCAAAGCGGCCAGCCGCAATAACGGTTCGGTTTGGATTAAGGTGATCAGTGAACGCATCAAACCGCCGTAGTTTCCATTGTATTGCGGCTCAATTTCTGGGAACAAAAAGTAAATTATTGCCCATAAAAGAAGCATCAATACGGCGGCAATCATAAACATGGCGTGCCAGCCAAAACGTTCGCCTACAAAACCGCTGATGGTGCGCGAAAGTAAAATACCAATCAGCAAGCCGCTCATCACAAAACCAACCGTTTTTCCGCGTTCTTCCGGTTTTGAAAGATGGGCCGCCATCGGGATAATCAGTTGCGGTACAACAGAAGTAAAGCCAATTAAAAAGCTAGCCAGCAGCATCACCGGGAAATTTGGTGCAAAAGCAGCCAGCAGCAAAGCCAAAACGATCAGGCCAAAATCTACCATGATCAACCTTTTTCGTTTCAGCATATCGCCCAAAGGAATCAGAAACAGAATACCAAAAGCGTAACCCATTTGTGTAAGCATGGCAATGTTTCCGGCAGTGCCATTGCTCACGCGGTAAGTTTTTGCAATATCTTCCAGCAGCGGCTGCGCATAATAAATGTTGGCAACCACCAAACCTGTGGCAACCGTCATCACCCATAAAGTTGGCTTGCTGATGCCGGTATTTGCTTTGGCTGTTTTAGAAGTGTCCATGGCAGGTTAAACAATTATCTGCCTTGAAGTTTTTGTTGAAAAGTTGTTGCAGCGAAAAAGGTTTGCCAATTTTATGCCGGTAAAAGAAGTATTGGTTTTTTGTTGAAGTTAGGTTAGCTCTTAAATGCTTTTAGGTAAACAGTAAATAGTAAAGAAAGTAAGATTGCAGAAAATCGTATTATGTTTTTAGTAAATGGAGTAGCGGAAACGGTTGAATATAAATTAGGTTGAGTTTTTAAGAAAAATTCAATTAACCGTTTGTAGTCTAACAAAATTAAAAACAAAAGGCCAATAGTTATAACCACTGATTGCAACAAAGCTCCTGCATTCATTTGATAAAAGATGTTTATCAATGTTAAATTAAACATGAGTGAAAACAGGATAATTGCCCCTAATAACAGCGTTTTGCGAAACATTAACATAAATGAGCCACAAATTTGAATAGCAGCTACAATAAATCCATAAGTGAAAGAATGACCAAAATAATACCAGGTAAGCCATTCGCCACTTTGCTGATTCATCGGTTTTTCTGCAATTGAAGTAGGCACGACAAATTGCAGCCCGAATAATTTTTTCCAACCAAAACTTGCGAGGTTAAATGCAATGCAGTAACGGATAAAAGCAAAAAGCCAGGTGTAAACCTTAATTGAATTAATGGTTGATTTCCTTTCCTTATACTGCCAAACAAAAGGGAATAGGATTGCAATTAACATGGAAATCCCGACCATAGAAAATACGGCTACAGGCGGAAACCATGGAATTGTACCACTGTTCCCCAAAACCAATAATAAAGCCGATAAAACTAAGCCAGAGGTCAAACAGGTTAAGATTTTTTTGAAAAGAGAAGAGTCTTTCATAAGAAGATTTATTTTGATTGATAGGCCATAAAGTGTATAATTTAACTTTTAACTTTAGTCCATAAATCCTTTCCCATTACCTGCACTTGGGTAACTTTCCCAACCTTGTCCCTGATAAATTTAACCGACCAGTCTAACCCTGATACAATAAAATTATCTCCCGATAAATGCTTAATAGACATTTTTTGATTGTCCCATAACTGAGTACCTATCAACTCTCCATCCATTAATGAAAAATTTAAGTAAAACACCATTCCGTTAAAATCCTTTTGAAACTTTCCGGTAAAGGCAGTAAGGCTGTCTGCTTTGATTCTACAAAAACCTAAACTTTTTTCACTTTTAGGATATTCTTTGCAGAACCCATTCTGTAAAAAAATGACGAATAGCGGGATGGTTAAGTACTTTTTCATGATTTGATATTTTAAAGGGTTATAAAATTGATAGGATTTGAATTTAATACCGGATAAAAGTGTTGCCTTTTTTAACTTCGATAAAAGCAACATGGCCCTTCAATTCTTCCGGGTAGAACCAGGCATCGCGCATCTGCTTTTCCGAGAAAAGTTTTAATTGATCTCCGTTATGGACCGACTGTTTTTGAGATGAATTTCCATAGCTTAACAGTACTTTGGCTCTTACCTTTTTTCCAAATTCAATAATTCCCACCCATGAATCACCGGCAGTAACACTTGTCGTTTTTCCCTGAGGCTGTGCAGCTGCAACACGAAATATACCTAACGCACCATCTGCCCCGTTTGCCGGCAGATTAATTTCATTTCTTTCTAAACGCAAATATGTTCCCCAGGTAGTGGAAAGATCACCATAAGTTGTTTTTATTAGTTTCGCCGCTTGTTCAAGCAGCTCCATCGCGTGCTTCTTATCCCTTAAACCACTTGGTGTTGAATTGGGCAAATCCCTGTTCCAGCGAACAGCATAATTGTAATCGTTCTTCGGGTTAAAAGCCATGGCCCAGGCATAAAACAATAGCATTCCCTTGCTGTTATTGTCAGCATTCCGGTCCCATCCATTAAGTACCTGCCTGGCTTCCCGTAATAACGGAGATGAGGCATTGTCAATACCTGAAAGCAAGTCATCCAGTACTCGGTCAGCCATCAAAACATGGGTTGATTGTTTGTAATCTACCAGGTGTTCAAAAGTAATACTGCTATCTGGCAACAACATATTGGCTGCACGTTGGGAACGTAAAGGCATTTCATCAGGGGCAATGTAAGGTGGGTATTTACTTTTATCCAACTCCCTGGGAAGCGTGGCAGTCCAGGGCGGGTCGTTAGTATTTTGCAGCCACCCGGATTTTGGATTTTTTAGTTTGGGTAGTTCCTCATAACTGAGATACCCCTTCCATATATTCTTTGAAGAATCTCCTTCAATCAGATGGTCCCAGTCTTCAAACCTTCCATATGCTCGTCTTGGGACAAGTCCGTTGAACAAATAAAAGATGTTGCCTTGCTTATCCGCATAAATTACATTCCAGAAAGGTATCTGCTGCATTTTTAGAGCAGCCTCAAACTGGTTAAAATTTTGGCTGTTGGCCATTTTCCACCATTCAAGCAAGGCATTGGGGCTGTCCATTCCTGCCAATTTAACGGCCAAAGCTTTTTTACTGCCTGTTTTTAATACAGGGCCATGAATAGAGCTATAAAACTTGTACAGTTTTGGTAAAAGGCTTCCGTTTTGCTGCTTAATCCATATCGTGTCTGTACGTGCTTTAAAATCAAGTTTTTTTCCATCCAGCAGGTAACCGTTGTCTTTTAAAGTCAATTCAAAACTATCGGCATTGTCTAAAGTATTATTGGTATGCGTCCAACCGAGGTTTTTATTAAAACCAACCGCAATTCCGGGGAAGCCTAGTATTTGCGCACCATATACAGGGTTACCGTTTAGCGTAAGTTCCGATTCAAAAAAAGTATATTCACCGTTCCAAGGCAAATGTGGGTTTTGAATCAGCATTGCATTTCCGGAAGCTGATCTTTTAGCTGCGATAGCTATGGCATTTGATCCTATATCCTGCCAGCCGGCAACCTGGTTCAACTCCTTTCCACCGGTAAACCTGGTTACAAAAACGAACAATGATTGCAGGTTAACATCGTCTGGCGTAATTGGTAATACAATTTGCTTGTCTTTTTCGATCGCTTTAGGATGAGCTTTGGCATAAGCATTCATTCCATTTATAAACGACTGGATGATTTGTTTTAATTCAGGGTTTTGGATTTTTTGATAAGATAATGCTATATGTGGAAAGTCGAGATTATGTATCAGTATATCTGAGCTTTCAAATTGTGATCCCCAGTAAGAAGCTGCCTTACCGCGAGCTGTTCCATATAATTGCAAAACCAAGTTTGCATGCGCCTCCATTTCTGCCCACCCTTGGGCAAAAAACAAATCCTTTTCATTATAGGCATTAATATGGGGTACGCCCCATTCGTCCCAGTCAATTTTTGCTGACTGTGAATAAACTGGTTGATTACAAAAAAGAATAATTAATAAAGATAATAGCAGTGTCCCTTTCATAGTCTTGCGTTGGATTTCGCTGTTAACATGTTACCAGCTTTTCTAAAGCAAAAGAAGCTATTGACGATGCTTTTTGTCTACTCAAATCCTGATTTGAGTAGTATTAATTGCTAATGGAGGTGTTTTTAAATTATTTTGATATTGGTTTGGTGTGATTCCTGCAAATTGTTTGAAAGCCCTTTGGAAAGTTGCCAACGAATTAAAGCCACAATCAAAAGCGATAGCCGATATGGTAAACGCGCTATGAGCCGGATCGGATAACTTTTTCTTAGCTTCCTCAATCCGGTAACCATTTACAAAATCATTAAAGTTTATATCCAAATGCTGGTTAAGCAGATTGGAGATCAGCCTCTCTGAAATACCTAACTTACTGGCGATAGCTTCCAATTTTAACAAGGGGTTCAAGTAAAGCTTTTCATTTTGCATCAAATGATTCAATTTTTGTCGATAATAATTAGCTTCGGAATCCTGAAAATAAACTTTAGCTATTTTTTTATTATACACTTCTACATCCTTCTGTTCCATTTTATTTTGGCGTAAATAGGTAGCCATGCCAAGCCAGTAAACAAAAACAACAGCAGGAAGACCAAGCAGGTAGCGCGTCCACGAATAAACAGGAACAGTCCCGGGAGCAAAATCAATAATTATTGTAAAGAGCCATATTGCAAGAAGGACAAACAGGGATTGCATCAGCTTTTTTAGCCACTTCAAATCTGCCAGTTTATATACCGACAGTTCCTTATTTCCAAGCTGGGCATTAACTGTTAGATAGGTAAGGCCGCAATAAACTGAACAAGAAATAAACCCGGGCAAAACCTGGTATAAATTAGAACTTAGCAGAATTCGTTGAGTTTTAGCCAAAAAATAAAACTTTTGGATAACAGGAATAGATAAGGTCCCTGTAAAATAAAAAATAAAAATAATTTGCCTTTTCAGGTCAATTAAAGCAGGAAGAAAATGAAAATAACTTTTAAGGGTTATTGTTTTGTCTTCGAAAATCAAGCTCCTTGAATAAAAATAGATTAGCGGGCCTAATGATAAATTGAAGGGAACAATAAAATTTAGTATCCATAAATGACTCTTCCAAATTCCAGATAAATCAAGTTCTGTATTGAATATCATCATGGAAACGGCAAAAATAAAAAGGCCAATCCACCTGTTGCTTTTGATTTTTTTTGCCGAAAATAATAATAGTATGGACAGGATCAATCCTTGTAAAGCAAGGGCTGACAAAAGAAAATCTACAACGTTTAGTGAAATCTTCATGGAATAAAATTCATAATCAGATGGAATGATACAAAAAATATTTTTGTATTTTATTAGTGGAAGTAATTCTAAACTTTCTTAGCCAGTTTAAATTTTAATACAAGAAATATCTAATGCTTCTTTTACCCTGTAAAAATTGGTGTTTGCATCAATTTAAATAAACCAAAATTAATACTTGCTAATTTTTAGGTGGTAAAAGAAGTATTGAACTGTCATCCTAACCTGATGCAGAATTCTTCAGGACAAAACAACAGGCCAATCATCAGGGATGCCGAAACAAGTCCGGCATGGCAAAAACATAACGCTTTAATTTTTAGGTGGTAAAAGAAGTATGGAAAATAAATCAAGCAAAATTTAAACAGGCTTAATCAAGAGACGTTAATATTTTCAGTTGAAATTGAAGGGCAAATCAAATTAACCTTACCCCAACAACCGATTGGTAAAACGCACCCGGATACCCAACTGAAAATTCTTAATAATCTTGAAAATCTCTTTTAAAGTAGCTTCTTCAATGGTGGTTAAATTGCTGATCTGGATATAATTGTTGGGTTCCGATTTTTGGTGGATAATTTGGTTGGCCTGGTTTTTCAACCGCATGCTCATCAAAAAATAGTACGATTGCAACAGCTCGTTCAGTTCGGTTTCTGTGAAAACACCTTTTTCGTGCAAGGCTTTTAAACGTTCGCCGGTGTTGACATCGAAAATGCGGTTTTTTAAAGCGTAAATCCGAACCAAATCTACAATCGGTGTCATCGCTTTTTTAATGTCGAAAACTTCCAAATTGTCGCGCGTAATCGTCCGGATATTACGGAAAAAAGTAAGCGGCGGCTCGTACTGCAAAGCGTTGTTGGCCATGTGGAAGAAAACTTTTTCCATCGGCTTTTTCAGGGCTTCGTCCAAAAACGATTGCAGGTCGTTCATGATTGTGATGTCGCCGTAAATAAAACGGCAATCAAAAAAAGTAGAAAAATTGATGATGGTTTCCGGCACGGATTCTTCCATCCACTCGGTGTAGTTCCGTTTCCAGTGCGATAAAGAGTGCGTCCATTTCGGGTTTTTCGCCATAAAACCGCCGGTGCAAAAACTAAAACCGATGCTGTTTAAACGCTCGGAAACAATATCGGCAAACATTAAAAAATATTCGCGCACCAGTTCGCGGTGTTCGTTGGCTTTGTCTTCGTAAACAATCGCGTTGTCCTGGTCGGTTTTCAGCGTTTGTTCTTTCCGGCCTTCGCTTCCCAAAGCCATAAAAACAAATTTTGCCGGCGGTTCTCCCAGTTCGGATATGACCGATTCGATCACTTTCAGCGCAATCGTATCGGCAATCGTGGTGATTACCTGGTTTACAATTTCTGCGTTTACACCCCGATCCAACAATTGCGTTACAAACATCGGCACGCGCTGCCATTTTTGTTTCAACTCCTTAACCGATACGGCAGATTTTACCGACTGGATAAAAACCAGGGGTGATTGCGCCTGGTCGCTCAGCAATTTGTTCCGGCTTAAAAAACCGATGTATTCTCCGTTTTCCTCCGTCAGCAAATACCGCGTTTGGGTACGGAACATCATCAAAATAGCTTCGTAAACAAAAGCATGTGCATTGATAGACAGGATTGGGGCATCCATTACTTCCCCAATCGGCGTTGCGGCATCCACCTGTTTGGCCACCACATTGTCGCGGATGGTAATATCGGTAACATAACCAACAATTTTTTCCTGATCGGTAACAAAAAGACAGCTTACTTTGGCATGTGCCATTTGCGCTGCTGCCAAATAAACCGGTGTATCGGCGGGGCAGGAAACAATGGCACGCTGCTCAATATCAATGATTTTTTTAGAATAGATTTGATCAGAAGCGAGATGCGTTTCGGCAAAAGCAGCCGGGTTTTTAAAAAAATTGGCAAACTCTTCATTCATCATCCTTCGGCCAAAATCAATGGTGAAGAACTGGAAGAAATCGTCAAAAGCCAGGCAAAGCGCTTTAAAGGTTTTGCGCGGAAGAAAATAAACCACTGTTCCTTCTTTTGCAATTACGGTGCGTAAAGAACGGTTTCGGTTGAGCAAGATGGACTGGCCGCCAAAGCAAAAACCTTCGCGGTGGTTCTCAACCAGCCGCCGGTTGTGGGTATTATCATAAAAAAAAGATTCGTATTCGCCGGAAACAATCAAATCCACGCCTTTCATTTTGGTGATTTCCTGCTGGTAAACCACCGTTTCTTTGTTGTAAGTTACCTTTTGCAGTTGTTGCGCGGTACTGGCCAAAGTTTCGACAGGCAAGCTATTGAAAGGCGCGGTTTTTTGCAGAAATTCAAGTGGTTCCACGGTAGGTAATTAAAATGATGAGTATTAAAACGATCAAAATCACCAAAGCCCAGCCAATAAAACGGTTTAAAGGTGGCTCGTCATGTTTAAGCGATTGCTGTTTTAAAATGTATTCGTCGTCTATTTCGCCCCTTTTTGTCAGTTCAAAAAAGCATTCGGAGGTAGCTTTGGCATCCACCAATGCATTGTGCTGGTGCAGTAAAGGCTGGTTAAACAACCACTCGTACAGATCGCCCAAACGCAGGTATTTGCTTTGCGGGTTGCGCGCCAACTGCTTCGTTGCCAGCATGGTACAAAACATTTTGGCATTAACGGCAGGGTTTTCTACGCCCGAACGAAAAAAATCGGCACTGATGACGTGGTAATCCAATTCCATAAAATGGCCAACGAGCAAAGGCTGGTAACTTAAAATATCCTGCGCCAGCAACTGCATCACCTGGTAGCGCGGCTGCCCGTTTTCGTTCAAAAACTCGCGCGTAATGCCATGGATTTTGAGGGCAGCAGGCGTGATTTTAAAATCGTCGTCTTTGATGTAATGGTTTTCCTGCTTGATCAGGTTGCCTTGCGGGTTATAAACTAGCCACGAAATTTGGACGGAAAACGGCCAGTTGTTGACTTTAGAATAAGGTGCGTTCCATTTTTTTGGCAAACCGGAAGCTTCGGTATCAATAAAAAGCAGGTTATCTGTCACAACAAAAAATCAATCTCATCAGGTAATTCTAATTGGCGTTTTAAAATTACGAGGATTTATCAAAATAGAAAATATACCGGTAAAAACAGTATGTGCGTTTGTGGCCAGACCGGGGCAAAACACAAAAGCAGCTTCGGCAGAAAAAACTTCTGCAAAAAGCTGCTTTTTGATCGGCTTGAAATTGCTCCTGCCGCTAAAATTTGCAGGATAAAAACAGTATCGGCTTGTTATTTTATCAGGCCGTTTTTGCGCTGCTTTGTTTAGCTGGCGTTGGCTTGTTTAAGCTCTTCATCAAAAAAAGACAAGTCCTTGTCGAAGTACGATTTTTCCGTGTTCAGGTAATAGCTTGTCCTGGTTTCGGTTTTATAAAAATCAATCGGTTGTTCTTGGTACAGTTCGTCCGTAACCGTGTTTGTAACACGGGTTTTCACTAAAAAAACCATAAAACTAAACAAGCTTGAGGCAACGATAAAGGCTGTCATAATCCAGAAATAAGTTAAAAGTAAATAAGCATAAGTGGCAGCAACTACTAAGATGGCAAACAAGTAGAAATAGCTAAATCTTTTCATTGGTTTTGTTATTTGGTGAAGTGTTATACGTGTACATTTTCAGTTAGTTACGCTGGTTTTTCAAAAAAATTAAGCCTGTTTTCAAATTACTTTACGTTAAAAAACTTGCTGTTTTTACCTGTATAAAAACAGTAAATTTGGTATGGATTAACAAGTTTATATCGGATGGATGGAAAGCTTGCTTTTATTGAAACCTGCCTGTTGGTTTCTGAAAAAAAATTAATACTTTCCGTTCCTAAAACCGAATTACATGAAAGCTAAATTTTTACAATTTTCAGGCTTGCTGCTTTTTTGCCTGCTAAAAACAGTATGCCTTGCCAGCGACCCGCGTTTGCCCGAAAACTATTACTGGAAAAAATTGCCCAACGGTTTGCAGGTTGTGGTGATCGAAAACCGAAAAGTGCCGCTAACCACCATTGAGATTGCCGTAAAAAACGGCGCTTATACGGAAGGGCCGGAATACAGCGGGCTTTCGCACTTGTTCGAGCACATGTTTTTTAAGGCGAACAAAGATTACCCGACACAGGAAAAATTTTTGAAACGCACGCAGGAACTGGGCGCCATTTGGAACGGGACGACTGATGTAGAACGCGTGAATTATTTTTTTACGTTTGATAAAGACAGCCTGAATGCCGGTTTAAGGTTTATGAATGCGGCAATCCGTTTCCCCATTTACCGGGAAGAGGACATGAAAAAGGAACGTCCGGTGGTTGACGGCGAGTTTCAGCGGGCGGAGAGCGATCCGGGTTTTCAGTTGTGGTACGAATCGCAAAAGTATTTGTGGGGAGACCAGATCACGCGGAAAAACCCAATCGGCATCCACGAAATTATCAACACGGCAACACCTGCCAAAATGATGATCATCAAGGATAAATATTATGTGCCGAACAACAGTTTGCTGACGATTTGCGGCGATGTAAACCATGATGACGCTTTTAAAATGGCCGAAACTATTTTCGGCAGTTGGGCACCAAGTGATATGGATCCACAGAAAAAATACCCGATCCCGCCGTTTAAACCATTAAGCAAGCCTGCTTTTTTTGTAAAAGAATCTTCCATCGCCGAAACGCCTTACATGATGTTTTCGTGGCAAGGCCCTTCTGCCGGAACGGATTCTGCCGCTACTTTGGCTGCTGATGTTTTTTCGACCATTGTTGGTTTAAATTCATCAAAACTGCAGCAGGCTTTGGTAGATAAAGGGCTGGCTACCAATGCAGGACTGAATTATTCTACGGCGCGCTATACCGGCCCGATAGAAATGGACATCGTGCCAAACCCAACCAAATTAAAGGAGTGTTTTGACGAGGTGAACCGCCAGATTGCGCTTTTTGCCAGCCCGGATTATTATACCGACCAGCAATTGGAAGACGCCAAAGCGATTTTATTGCGAAATGATGTCCGCCGGAAAGAAAAACCATCCAGTTTGCCCAGCCAGTTAAGTTACAATTGGTGCAGCACTTCGCTGGATTATGCAACCGATCAGGAAAAAAACTATCAGAAAGTAACGCGTGCCGATATTAAAAGGTTTTTAGATACTTATATCGTTAAAAAACCTGTTGTTGCAGGCATCGTTTTAAACCCGGCTTTAAACAAGCAAGCGGCTGTTTCTTCCTTTTTTGTTGCACCTAAATAACCTCACACAAAACCTAATGAAAAAAACCCTAATCGTGCTGTTTTTAACCGGTTGGTTATTTACTTCGGCACAAGCCCAAAAACCAGCTTACGAAATGACGGTTGACGGCGTAAAAGTAATTGTACAGCCTAGCGGAAACGACATTGTAGAAGTGCAAACCGTTTTGAAAGGCGGTGTGCAAAATTATCCGGCAGATAAAACCGGGATTGAATCGCTGGCCATGTCGGCCTTAACGGAATGCGGCACAAAAAATGATGATAAAAACAGCTTCAAAAACAAGCTGGACAAAGTGAGCGCGCAGGTTTACGGCTACACCAGCAAGGATTACGCCGTGTTTAGGATGAATTGCATCAAAGGTGATTTTAATACCGTTTGGCCGCTTTATGTTGATGCTTTGACCCAGCCACGGTTTGATGAAAAGGAATTTGCGCGTGTAAAACAGGATGCCATTAATAATTTGAAAGCACAAAACTCACAGCCGGATGCCGCCATCAATAAATTTGCAGAACAGGTTGCTTTTGCCGGACGCGATTATGCCAAAGACCCGATGGGAACGGTAGAATCTTTGCAAAGTTTCACGGCGGCGGCTACCAAAGCTTATTACCAATCTATTTTAACGCGGAGCCGGATGTTGGTTGTGGTAGTTGCGGATCTGGATAAATCCGAAATTGAAAACAAAGTAAAAGCGATGTTGGCCAGTGTGAAGCCGGGTGCTTCTTTTACCCTTAAAAAATCATCGTTCCGCATTTATAAAAACACCTTTACCGCAACACCTAAAGAACTGGCTACCAATTATATTGAAGGCATCACCAGCGGGCCGCAGCCCGGAACGCCTGATTTTAATGCTTTCCAGGTTGCCATGCGTATTTTTTACGATAAGCATTTTTTGGATGTACGCACCAACAACGGTTTATCTTACGCGCCGGGTGCTTATTTTAGCGGCGGCGCTACGGCTTCTGCCCGTTTTGTGGTTTCTACAACCCAGCCCGATGCCTATATCAAAGTGTTTGACCAATTGGTAGAACGGATCAAAAAAGAAGGTTTTAATGCGGATGAAGTGAAAGATATGAAAACGACATTCCTCACCAGCTTTTACTATAAACAGGAAACCAACAGTGCACAGGCTTCATCCATCGCAGCTAACGAAGTTTTGCACGATAACTGGAAACGCTCTTTAACTTTGGCAGATGACGTGAAAAAACTAACGCCTGACGAAGTAAACACCGCTTTCCGCCGTTACGTGGGCAACATTAGTTGGGTTTACCAGGGCGACCCGAAAAAGGTAGATCAAATTTTGTACATCAACGGAACGATCAAACGGCCGGATAACCCGGTTAACCATTGATGCTTCTTTTACCGCATAAAAAAACGCGTTCCTGATTTTTGGGAGCGCGTTTTTTGTATGGTAAAAGAAGCATCAAGCAGCATCAACAGCATCATAAATAGTAACTTTTTCCCAAAGGTGCTGGCAGTTTTTAACAAATTCCTGGTGTACCGGATGCACCTGGTAACTTTCCTGCTCTTCTAAATTGTTGAAGATCAACAATAAAGAAAAATCATACGAAGTATCAATAACCGGCCGGTTGGTCGTAGCTTTTATGCCGATCTGGATCAAGTTTTTAGGTTCGATAGCTGCCAAAGTTTGCAAGCCTTTTAACAAATCTTCCCGGTCGGCATCGCTGATTTTATTTTTTAGCCAGAAGAAAACGTGGTGTGTAAACATGGGTTTGGGTTTTGTTGATTAAGAACCTATTTAAATTTTGTTCAGTTTTATTTTGGCTAAAGCCAACTTAAATTTTATCTATCCCACGGCCTAAAGGCCGTGGCAATTGAGCTGGTTTGTTTTATAATTCTTTACAATCTGCCGGTAACAAATATTACAATATAATTCAGCTATTAATAATTAATTGCCACGGCCTTTAGGCCGTGGATAAAGGAAACAAGAATTGGCTTTAGCCAAAAAGTACAAGATGTTGAATTTTGATGGCATAAAAGAAGCATCAAAAAAAGTCGTCAAAGTGTAATACTCGTTTTGCTTCGTGTATATTTTAAAGCTGCCTCTACATCTGCCGGTTCTAAATCCGGCAAATCTTCTAAAATCTGCGTTTGCGTCATCTCGAAATCAACAAATCTAAAATATCAATCACCCGAATCCTCATGCCACGAATACAGGGTCGTCCGCCACATTGCTCAGGGTTTATCGTAATTCTTGCTCTCCAGTTTTCCATCAGGTTTTACTTTTACCAAATATAACGATTGTAATTACGCCAGCACTTTCTTCCAACTCACCAAATCACCAATAATCTTCTCCAAATCATCGGCATTTACACGTTCCTGAACCATCGTATCGCGGTGGCGGATGGTAACGGAATTATCTTCTAAAGTCTGATGGTCAACCGTGATACAAAACGGCGTGCCAATCGCATCCTGGCGGCGGTAACGTTTCCCGATGGAATCCTTTTCATCATACTGCAAGTTGAAATCCAGTTTCAGCTTGTCCATAATCTCCCTTGCTTTTTCCGGCAAACCATCTTTTTTGGTCAACGGAAGTATGGTTGCTTTAATAGGAGCGAGGGCAGGAGGGAACTTTAAAACCACGCGGCTGTCTTTTTTATCGCCTTCGCTTAAATCCTGTTCTTCGTAAGCGTTGATCAGCGTGAGCAAAAACATGCGGTCCAGACCGATGGACGTTTCGATCACATAAGGCACATAGCTTTGTTTCTCTTTGTCGGTTTCCTGCGGATCAAAGAAACGCAGCTTTTTGCCGGAGAATTTTTCGTGTTGAGATAAATCAAAATCGGTACGGCTGTGGATTCCTTCCACTTCTTTAAACCCAAACGGAAACTCAAACTCAATATCCGTGGCCGCATTGGCATAGTGTGCCAATTTGGTATGGTCGTGGAAACGGTACTTTTCGGGAGAAGTGCCCAACGCCAAATGCCATTTTAAACGAGCGGCTTTCCAATGTGCAAACCATTCCATCTCGGTCCCGGGTTTGATAAAAAACTGCATTTCCATCTGCTCAAATTCGCGCATCCGCAAAATAAACTGGCGCGCAATCACTTCATTTCGAAAAGCTTTGCCAATTTGTGCAATGCCAAACGGGATTTTCATCCGGCCTGATTTCTGCACATTTAAAAAGTTTACAAAGATGCCTTGCGCTGTTTCCGGGCGTAAATAAACCTCGTCCGATCCTTCTGCCATCGCACCAAACTGCGTGGAAAACATGAGGTTAAACTGGCGAACTTCTGTCCAATTTCGTGTTCCTGAAACCGGGTCGGCAATTTCATGTTCTTCAATCAATTCTTTTAATCGGGCAAAATCTTCTGCTTTTAAAGCATCGTCCATTGCCAATTGCAAAGTTTCTGCTTTGTCGGTTTTGCCTTCTTTATCGTATTTTGCAATCTTATCTTCCAGCAATTGGTCGGCCCGATAACGTTTTTTAGAATCCTTGTTATCAATCATCGGGTCGTTAAAACCTGCCACATGTCCACTCGCTTCCCAAATTTTTGGGTGCATAAAAATAGCCGAATCAATGCCTACAATATTTTCGTTCAACTGCACCATCGCTTTCCACCAGTAAGTTTTGATGTTGTTTTTCAGTTCCGCGCCGTATTGTCCGTAATCGTAAACGGCACTTAGTCCGTCGTATATTTCACTGGATTGGAACACAAAGCCATACTCTTTGGCATGGGCGATCACGTTTTTAAAAAGCTCGTCGTTGTTTTTGCTCATAACGGGGGCAAAGATAATTTTTAGTGTGGAACAATGTGTAGTTTTGTGTATTACCAAAATCCTAAAAGTCATGACTGAAAAAGAGCTTTTAAGCAGAATTACCATCAACCCAGAAATTTGCCACGGTAAACCAACCATCCGTAACAAAAGATACATGGTAGAAGTAATTTTAGATTTGCTTTCCAGCGGAATGACTTATGAGGAGGTTTTAGGAGATTATCCGGAGTTGCAAAATGAGGATATTTTAGCTTGTTTAGCTTTGGCTGCCAAATTACTTCGGGTAAAATCTTACAGTAATATCTTGGGATGAAATTTTTAGTTGATGCAAAACTTCTAAGTTTGATATGCGAAGTGCCGATTAAAAAACGGTGAAATCTAAAGCAGTAGTAATTCGTAAAACCCCGATCAAGTATAAAGTCCTTTTTAAATTTAAAGAAGATTTCTCCTATCGTCGAAATGACAGCCGATAGCTGACAACTAATTGCTAAAAGCTGATAATGAGCATCCAAGTCCAAAACCTATCCAAAACCTATGGCACGCAAAAAGCCATTGATGCCATTTCTTTCTCCGCAGAACCCGGAAAAGTGCTTGGCTTTCTCGGCCCGAACGGAGCCGGAAAATCTACCACGATGAAAATCCTGACTTGCTTTATCCCGCAAACTTCCGGCGTGGCAACCGTCAATGGTTTTGATACGGTAAAAGAAGCATTGCAGGTGCGGCGGCAAATTGGTTACCTGCCCGAAAGCAACGCCTTGTACCAGGATTTGTATGTAAAAGAAGCATTGCATTTTGTGGCTTCCATCCATCAAATCCACGAGCCGGAAAAACGGGTCGCCGAAGTGATTGAGCAAACCGGTTTAGGGCCGGAGCAGCATAAAAAAATCGGACAATTAAGCAAAGGCTACAAACAGCGCGTTGGCCTGGCGCAAGCAATTTTGCACAACCCGCAGGTTTTGATTTTAGACGAACCAACTTCCGGCCTGGACCCAAACCAATTGATCGGGATCCGCAGTTTGATCAAAGAACTGGGCAAAAACAAAACTGTGATTTTATCAACCCATATCATGCAGGAAGTAGAAGCCATTTGCGACCAGGTGATTATCATCAACAAAGGAAAAATCGTGGCTGATGATGTGCTCTCCAATTTGTACCAACAGCACCAAAACCAATCGTTGGAAAAAATCTTCATCAAATTAACCAACTGACAATTAGTATTTAAAGGCGGGAAACAAATTTTTGGCAAACAAAAAAAGCATCCAATCCATTTTGTAAGCCGTACTAAATTTAACCCGATAAAAACAGCATCCAAAAAGAAGGCATAAAAAAGGTATGCTTTTTGGGTTTGTTTTCTATCCAAAATCCAATTTTATCAAAATGAAAAAATTATTTTTAATGTTCACCATTGTTACCTTAACAGCTTCTGCCGTTTCTGCGCAACGTACCACAACCAGAAGAAAAAAAGCTGCACTGCCCACAAAATTTAGCGTCGGTTTAGAATTAGGCGCGCCAACTGGCGATGCAAAAAACTTGTACAATGTAGGGTTCGGTGGTTCCGGCAAGATCGAAATTCCGGCTACGCCGCAATTTGCCATTACGGCAACGGCCGGCTACACCAGTTTGTATTTCAAAAACGATGTCCGTAATGTTCAGCGCGCCTTTGGTTTATCAACCACACCGGCCGGGTTTGTTCCTTTAAAAGTAGGCGGAAAGTATTATTTCAGCCCTGTTTTTTATGGTGAAGGCGAAATTGGTGCAGCTATCGGAACCAACCGCGGCAACGGAACTTCTTTTGCTTACGCGCCGGGCATTGGTGTTTCTATCCCGCTAATCGGAAAAAACGGCATTGATGTTGGCTTGCGTTATGAAAGCTGGTCGCAAAATTACAGGATCAACCAACTTGGTTTACGCGTGGCTTACAAATTTTAAGCTTCTTTTACCACCAAAAAAAGGTTCTGTGCTTGCGTGCAGAACCTTTTTGCTTTGCCGGTTTTTGTATAATTTTGGCTTTCACGCAAAAGTCTGGTGCTTACAATCCTTCAAAAAGAAATTACTGCTTACCTTAGCTCGCTGGTTGCCTACATAACCATCGGTTTGTTTTTATTGGTGCTGGGATTGTTTCTGTGGATTTTCCCCGACAGCAGCATTTTAGATTATGGTTATGCTGATCTCGGCAGCCTTTTTAACACCACGCCTTATTTGTTTATGTTCCTGATTCCGGCCATCACCATGCGTTCTCTGGCCGAAGAAAGAAAAGAAGGGACTTTTGAATTGCTGGCCACGCGCCCAATTACCGATTGGCAGATTGTGCTTGGCAAATACTTAGCCTGTTTGCTGCTGGTTTTGTTGGCGTTGATTCCGACTTTGGTTTATGTTTATTCCGTTTACCAGTTAGGAAACCCGGTTGGCAATTTAGATACCGGTGCCGTAATTGGTTCGTACATCGGTTTGTTTTTGCTGGGCGCAACGTTTGTTTCGATCGGCATTTTCGCTTCTTCCATCACCAAAAACCAGATTATTGC
>CAXTKQ010000011.1:0-1716 GCA_964244955.1 uncultured Sphingobacteriaceae bacterium
CATGATGACTTTGTTAACAATTAAGCGTGCTTCCCTTGGGTTTTCTTCCAAATAATTGCCCAAAATTTCGCCAACAGCCTGGTTCACCGCACCGCTAACCTCGTTGTTGCCTAACTTGGTTTTAGTTTGTCCTTCAAACTGCGGCTCCTGCACTTTTACCGAAATTACGGCCGTTAAGCCTTCGCGAAAATCATCACCGGTAATATCAATTTTGACATTTTTTAACAAACCGGATTTATCCGCATACGATTTTAAAGTCCTGGTCAAACCCATCCTAAAACCGGCAACGTGTGTTCCGCCTTCAATCGTGTTGATGTTGTTGACGTAAGAATGTACATTTTCGGAATACGTATCATTGTATTGCAACGCCAACTCTACCGGGATTCCCTGTTTGTTGCCATCTACATAAATGGGTTCGGGAATGATGGAATTTCGCGTTCCGTCTAAATACTTCACAAACTCTTTCAAGCCGCCTTCCGAGTAAAACTCTTCATACGGATGCAAACCGGTTTCGTCTGTTTCGCGTTCGTCGGTAATTGACAAACGGATTCCTTTATTCAAATAAGCCAGTTCGCGCAAACGGCCGGCAATCGTTTCGTATTTGTATTCTGTGGATAAAGTAAAAATCTCCGGATCGGGCGTAAAAATAATTGTTGTTCCGCGGTTCTCCGTTTCGCCGATTTCCTTTACGGGATACATCGGTTTGCCGCGCTCGTATTCCTGGGTAAAAACTTTTCCTTCGCGATAAACTAAGGCTTTTAAATGGGTAGAAAGCGCATTTACGCAACTTACACCTACACCATGCAAACCGCCCGAAACTTTATAAGTGTCTTTGTCAAATTTACCGCCGGCGTGCAAAACCGTCATCACTACTTCGAGTGCCGAGCGTTGTTCTTTTTGGTGAAAACCGGTTGGGATACCTCGGCCATTATCAATTACGGAAATCGAATTTCCTTCCTGGATCACTACTTTTATCGTATCGCAATGGCCGGCCAAAGCTTCATCAATCGAGTTGTCAACCACTTCATAAACCAAATGGTGCAAACCTTTTACGCCGGTATCGCCGATATACATGGAAGGCCGTTTCCGTACTGCTTCCAAACCTTCCAGAACCTGGATGTTATCTGCCGAATAATTGGACCTATCTTCTACTAATTCTTTTATTTCACTCATAAATTTGGATCAAACATTAACCTTCAAAGGTACGATTTTTAGCTGATAAAACCTGGGTTTTACCAACAAAAGCAGTACTTGCAAAGCTGGTTTTTAAAAGATTAGGATACTTGCAGCGAAAGATTATCTTTGTCAAAATTTTTGAAAAAACCATGAAAATAACGGTATCCCGGTTGATATTAGGAATAGCAGTATCCGCAATGGCAGTAGCCTGTAACCAAACGCCAAAAACCAACAGCAGCACGGTTTCTGCTGAGAAAAACACCACTTCGGTTTCACCGGCAAAACAAGAGATTGTGTATGTAAATTCTGATTCGTTGCTGAACAAATACGATTATTTTAAAGACATGAGCAACCGACTGGAAGACAAAGGCAAAAAAGCGCAGGTTGATGTTTCTTCTAAAGGGCAGGCGTTTCAGCGTGAAGTGGCCGAATATCAAAAAGGTGCCGCTACTTTAAGTGCCGACCAACGTGCCGCAACCGAACAGCGTTTGGCGCGCAAACAGCAGGAACTGCAAACGTATAACCAAAATGCAAGCGCAC
>CAXTKQ010000011.1:1726-49041 GCA_964244955.1 uncultured Sphingobacteriaceae bacterium
GATCCAACAGGAACAAGCGGCAGAAAATGCAAAACTGTACGATAAAATTGCCGACTTTTTAAAAGGATACGCCAAGGATAAAGGCTATAAACTGATTTTAACTTATTCTAAAGCCAACCCAACTGTTTTGTTTGGCGATGAAAGTTTAAACGTAACCAATGATGTGGTGAAAATTTTGAACGAGAACTACAAAAAAGACAAAAAGTAATTATACCAATCAAAAAACTTAAGTACAAAAACCTCGGCCAAACCGGGGTTTTTTTAATGTGTAAAAACAGTGGACGGGCAACAAAACCATGAAAAGTTTATGCGGATGGCCATACAGCTTTCCGAGCAAAACGTAGAACAGCGGCAAGGCGGCCCGTTTGGTGCCGTGATTGTGAAAGACGGAATGGTGGTTGCCCGGAGTGCGAACAAAGTAGTTCCGCAAAAAGACCCAACGGCACATGCCGAAGTTTCGGCCATTCGTTTGGCCTGCAGAGAGTTGGACACGCACAATTTGGAAGGCTGCGTTATTTATACCAGTTGCGAACCTTGCCCGATGTGCCTTGGCGCCATTTATTGGGCACATTTGGATGCCATTTATTACGCCAATACCAAGGCAGATGCCGCAGCTATTGAGTTTGATGACCAGTTTATTTACGATGAAATTGACCGGCCATTATCCGAACGGAAACTTCCGGCGGTACAATTGCTTCGGGACGAAGCTTTGGGCGCTTTTAAAAGCTGGGCAGCATCGGATTTAAATATCCGTTATTGATGCTTCTTTTACCGGCATAAAATCATTCATCAATTTTTATACGATAAAAGAAGCATTGGTTAAAATCAAGGTTTATCAAAAAAACCATCCTGAAGGTCGTCAATATCGCGGCGGTCTTTTTTTGTGGGCCGGCCTGCGCCTTGGTCGCGCCGGATCATTGGCGATTGAAAAACAGATTTATAGCCATACGTTTGTTCTACCGGCGTTTGGTCTTCATAAAACTGAACGGCGGTTTTCGCATCTGAACGGTTTTCCAGCAAACCGGTAACTTTTAAAACTTTCTTTTCTATGCCCTTACTTACCTGATAGGTTTCTCCAACCTTCACTTCATGCGATGGTTTTATATTTTGACCGTCCAGCTTTACTTTGCCGGCTTTACACGCATCTGCAGCCATGGTTCGTGTTTTAAATATCCGAATGGCCCATAGATATTTATCAATCCGTAACTTTTCTTTTTCTGCCATAATTTAGGTTAACAATACAAAAGCCGCTTTAGTGTTTAACTAATTTTTGAACTGAACAATTTCAATGTGCATTAATCCCATTTGGTACAAGTGAATAAACTTCAGAAGCTTAATGGAAACCACCGTTGAAAAGCTACAAGAATTAATTTTTATCAAATGCGTAATTTAGCGCAACAATTCTTTTACAGTTTTAATAAACTTTTAAAATAAAAGCGTGTTTGATACTTTTATACCAAATTATACGCCTTTATTTTCTACCAAAACCAATTATACGTAAAACCGCATTTACTTTTTTATTTTATGAAAAATTCTGTTTTTACCTACAACGACGAACTGATTAAAATATCAGTTTTAAACGAAGTTGAAAAAGATGACATGAGCATTGAAGCTGATGTACTGATTGATGACGAAGACAATTACAAAATCTATAAAAAGAACGGGGTTAGTGTACCGGCGGAGAAAAGCTCGCGTTTAGATCCGTCGCTTTTGTCACTAATTAATAAATGTATTTAGCGCACAATAGTTTTTGGCCTTAGAGCCTGTTTAAATTTATACCATAAAATTTTACAATGCTTTTTTTATGCCTATAAATTTGGTGTGCCCGAATATTTTAAGGGCACAAAAACCACAAAAAGACAATGAATTTTATGTGGTAAAAGAAGCATGGCAAATAAGTTTAACAAAATTTAAACAGGCCCTTAGTTTATTTTAAAAATAACCTGTTCTAAACACAAGGCCATCGCTATTTCAGTTTAAACAGATTGTGCCTGTTTGCCGGTTTTAAAACCTCAATTTTTGTTATGTTTGCCAAAGCGCAACTTATGCTGCTTGTGCCATTGGTAAAATTAAACTCAAAATTTCACAACAAAAATTAAGCTTGATACCGAGATGTATAATGATGTAAAGAAACTGATCGAAGATGCCTGGATTGACCGTACTTTACTGGAATCCAAAGAACATATTACGGCCATTGAAGATGTGATTGATGACCTGGACAAAGGAAAACTGCGCGTAGCCGAAATGATAACCGGCCGCTGGCATATCAATGATTGGATCAAAAAAGCAGTGATCCTATATTTTCCGATCCGTGAAATGGCCGAAATTAAAGTTGGCCCGTTTGTGTTCCATGATAAAATGAAACTTAAAACCAATTACAAGGAAACTGGTGTCCGTGTCGTTCCGCATGGCATTGCCCGTTATGGCGCTTACCTGGCCAAAGGTGTTATCCTGATGCCTTCTTATGTTAATATCGGTGCTTATGTGGACGAAGGCACGATGGTTGATACCTGGGCAACCGTTGGTTCTTGCGCTCAAATTGGTAAAAATGTGCATTTGAGCGGAGGCGTTGGCATTGGCGGCGTGCTGGAGCCTGTACAAGCGGCACCGGTAATTATCGAAGACAATTGTTTTATCGGTTCGCGCGCCATTGTGGTCGAAGGCGTACATCTGGAACACGAAGTTGTTCTGGGCGCCAACGTGGTTTTAACAGCTTCCACCAAAATTATTGATGTAACCAAAGAAACACCGACAGAATATAAAAGCTTTGTGCCGGCACGTTCGGTTGTGATCCCCGGTTCTTACACCAAAAAATTCCCTGCGGGAGAATACCAGGTTCCTTGTGCTTTGATTATTGGCCGCAGAAAAGAATCAACCGACAAAAAAACATCGTTAAACAATGCTTTAAGAGAGCATAATGTAGCCGTTTAGGGCAAAAGGTTCATGGTTAATAGTTGATGGATAATGGATGGGAAAACGGCGACCTAACAATGAACTATTAACCATGAACCATCAGCTTCTTAAAATTGCTTTCGATGCCAAACGTGCTTTTTTAAATAAAACCGGGCTGGGCAATTACAGCCGGACAACAATTCAAGCGCTGGCAAAACAATTCCCGCAAAACGAATATTTTTTATACACGCCAACAGTTGGGGAAGAAACAAGGCCTTTATTTTTGTTTAGCTTAGAAAACATACAAGTTAAAACGCCTGCTATCGCAATTTTTAAATCTTTTTGGCGAAGTAAAGGCATTATCAAAGATTTAAAGCGCGATAAAATCCAGCTTTACCACGGTTTGAGCCAGGAGCTGCCGATCGGTATCAAAAAAAGTGGCATAAAAACAGTAGTTACCATCCACGATTTGATTTATCTGAAATATCCAAAATACTTTGACTGGACCGACCGGAAAATTTATGAACGGAAAGCCAGGAATGCCTGCGAAAATGCGGATTTGGTGATTGCCGTAAGCGAACAAACCAAAGCAGATTTAATCAGTTTTTTCAATATCAACTCAGAAAAAATAAAAGTTGTTTATCAAGGATGGGATTCAGATTTCACGATGAAAGAAATTGATGCGCTAAAACAATCAGTCCAAAAACGGTATCAGCTTCCGCAAAAATTTATATTGAACGTGGGCACGATAGAAACCCGAAAAAACCTGCTGCTGGTGGTAAAAGCTTTAAAAAACATTCCGGCTGATGTTTCTTTGGTTGTTATCGGGCGCGAAACCGAATATGCCGAAAAAGTCAAAAAAATGGTGGTAAAAGAAGCATTGCAAAAGCGCGTCATTTTTTTAAAAAACGTTTCTTCTTACGATTTGCCATCCATCTATCATCTCGCACAGGTTTTTGTTTATCCCTCACGTTACGAAGGTTTTGGCATCCCGGTTTTGGAAGCTTTAACTTCGGGCACACCGGTTGTTGCGGCAACAGGTTCTTGTTTGGAAGAAGCCGGCGGACCAGACAGCTTTTATGTTGATCCGGACGACGCAGTTGGCCTTGCAGAAAAAGTAAATTTGATTTTGCAAAACGATCAGCTTAGGTTAAAAATGAAAGCACAGGGTTTGGAATATGCAAAACGTTTTCGGGAAGAAAACGTTGCAAAAAATTTGATGGACGTGTATCAGCAAGCCTTAAATAATGCTTAGGGACGAAGCTGCCAAAGCGCTAAAAACAGTACAGGAAGGCGGTATCATCCTCTATCCTACCGACACGATTTGGGGGATTGGCTGCGATGCGACCAATACCGAAGCCGTCAAAAAAATTTACCAATTGAAGCAGCGCGAAGAAAGCAAAAGCATGATTATTTTGCTGGACAACGACAACAAGCTTTTGAGTTATGTACGCGAAGTGCCCGATATTGCTTATGATTTGATCGAATTTGCCGAAAACCCGCTCACGTTAATCCTTTCTGGTGCCAAAAATATTTCTCCGGCTTTAATCAGTGCCGATGGCAGCATTGGCATCCGCGTGGTAAAGCACGAATTTTGCCAGCAATTGATCCAGCGTTTGCGCAAACCGTTGGTTTCTACCTCGGCCAATATCAGCGGCAAACCATCGCCTCAAAATTTCAGTGAAATTTCTGCTGAAATTATTAACAGGGTGGATTATGTGGTTGATTTGGAACAGCACGACTTGCAGCAAAAAAAACCATCTACCATAATGAAACTGGAAGCCGACGGTCGTTTTAGCTTTATCAGAAAGTAATAATCGCTATTTTTGCACGCTAAAAGAAGCATCGCTAAAACTATTGATACTTCTTTTATCAGCATAAAATTAATACGGTAAAAATTGATGAAACAACATTTGCAGCATTCGGTATTTCAAATTATTTCGAATGTTGCTTCGGGCAAGCAAGTTAGGGTGTTTGTAATTGGCGGCTACGTGCGCGATTTGTTTTTGAAACGTCCTTCTGCTGATATTGACGTTGTTGTTTTAGGAAACGGGATTGCTTTTGCCGAAGAAGTGGCGCAAAAACTCAAGGTAAAAGTTTCGGTTTTTAAAAATTTTGGCACGGCAAGTTTGAAATACAAAAACTTAGATTTAGAGTTTGTTGGCGCGCGAAAAGAATCATATCGGGCAGAATCACGCAAACCAATTGTAGAAGACGGAACTTTGGAAGACGACCAAAACCGCCGCGATTTTACCATCAACGCTTTGGCCATCGCTTTAAATGAAGAAAATTTTGGCGAGCTGATTGATCCTTTTCAAGGTGTAAAAGATTTGGAAAACAAGCTGATCCGTACGCCTTTAGATCCTGAAATCACTTTTTCTGATGACCCGCTGCGGATGATGCGAGCCGTCCGTTTTGCTGCCCAGTTAGGTTTTACCATTGATCCGGCGGCGTTGGAAGCGATCAAAACAAACCACGAACGGATTAAAATTGTATCGCAGGAACGGATTACAGACGAACTGAACAAAATCATTGCTTCGCCAAAACCTTCTATTGGTTTCAGCTATCTTTTTGATACCGGTTTGCTGCAACTCATCTTCCCGCAAATGGTGGCATTGCAAGGCGTAGAAATTATGAACGGACAAGGCCATAAAGACAATTTTTACCATACCTTGCAAGTGCTGGATAATATTTCGGAAAACACAACTGATTTGTGGTTGCGTTGGGCTGCAATTTTGCACGATATTGCCAAACCAGCAACCAAACGTTTTGAGCCTGGCCACGGCTGGACTTTTCACGGCCATGAAGATAAAGGTGCGCGGATGGTGCCAAAAATATTTGCCCAGTTAAAACTTCCGCTCAACGAAAAATTAAAATTAGTGCAGAAATTAGTACAGTTGCACATGCGCCCCATTGTTTTGGCCCAGGAAATTGTAACGGATTCGGCGGTGCGGCGTTTACTTTTTGATGCAGGCGATGACATTGAAGGCTTGATGCTGCTTTGCAACGCCGATGTTACCACCAAAAATGAATATAAAGTAAAAAAATACCGCAACAATTTTGAACGCGTTAAGCAGAAATTGAAAGATGTAGAAGATCGCGACCGTATCCGCAACTGGCAGCCGCCTGTTAGCGGCGAAGATATTATGGAAACTTTTGGCATTAAGGCCGGAAGGGAAGTTGGCATCATTAAAAGCAGTATCCGCGATGCCATTTTGGAAGGCGAAATTTTTAACTCACGGCCCGAAGCTTTAAAGCTAATGATTAAAAAAGGGGAAGATATTGGCTTAAAAGTTGTAGCGAGAAATTTAAATTAACGATTAATCATTATAAAAAATATCAGGAATGGCAGTTTACAGGTTTAAAGTGAGTTTTGAAGATTACGATGACGTTGTCAGAGAAGTTGAAATTCAATCTAAACAAACATTTGAAGATTTGCACCGCATTATCCAGCAATCAACCGGCTACAACCCCGAGGCTTCTTCCTCTTTCTACGTCAGCAACGATCATTGGATCAAAAGTGATGAAATTGCATTTATGCCTTCTGCCAAAAAAATTGACCGTGGTGTTGCTTTGATGGAAAACTCTAAACTGAGCAGTTTTATTGACGACCCTCACCAAAAATTTTACTACACCTACAATTTCGACCGGCCGTATGATTTTCATGTCGAGCTGATAAAAATCCTGTTGGATGATACGACCGGAAAAGTTTACCCGCAAATTGTGCGTTCTGTAGGCGATGCGCCAAAACCGTTTGGCGCCGTAGCTGCCGTTCCGGTTGCTGATGGCGATGCCGAGGATTTCGACTTTTTGCATGAAGAAGGTTTGAACCCGGAAGACGGCCACGATTTTGTCGAACTGGATGAAGTGGACGACGTGCCGGCCGTGGACGAGGAAGAAGCGGAAGATGAATTTGCCGATGACGAATTTGCTGACAATGAACACATTGAAGACGAAGAACACGGTGCAAAAGAAGATTATTAAACCAGATGCTTCTTTTACCGTGCAAAAATTGGTAAACAAAAAGCCTTGGTAAAGGCAAAACGCATTTTAATTTCAGTTTGCGGGCCAACGGCGGCCGGAAAAACTGCTTTGGCAATCGAGTTGGCAAAGTATTTTCAAACAGAAATTATTTCGGCGGATTCAAGGCAATTTTACCGCGAAACTGAAATTGGAACAGCAAAACCATCCGCCGGAGAATTAGCTGCGGTTCCGCATCATTTCATTAATTCGCATTCCATCACTGAAAATTTTTCTGTTGCCGATTTTGAAAAAGCAGCGTTAACAAAACTGGAAGAACTGTTTCAGCAACACGAAGTTGTGTTGATTGTTGGCGGTTCCGGTTTGTATTTGCAGGCCATTTATCAGGGTTTTGATGATTTGCCCAATGCCGAACCGCAGGAAAGGGAACGCTGGAACCAAGCTTATCAGGAGTTTGGTTTGGAATATTTGCAAAACCAGTTGAAGATTTTCGATCCCCAATATTATGAACAAGTTGATCTGCAAAACCCGCAGCGCATCATCCGTGCTTTAGAAGTTTCTGCTTCCACCGGAAAACCTTATTCTTCTTTCTTAACAAAAACAAAAAAAACACGCGATTTTAAAATTATCAAAATCGGCATCAACCCGGAAAGAGCGATTTTATACGACCGGATTAATAAGCGTGTGGATGAAATGGCTAAAAATGGTTTGGTAAAAGAAGTATTAAGTTTATTACCTAACCAACATTTAAACGCTCTAAATACAGTTGGTTATAAAGAAATTTTTGATGCTTTCAATAAAAAAACACCGGTAAAAGAAGCAATCAAATTGATCAAACAAAACACGCGGCATTTTGCAAAAAGGCAAATCACCTGGTTTAAAAAAGATCAGGGGATTTTATGGTTTGATTCGCCGGACTTGCAGGCAGTTCTTCCCGTTTTACTTCCTTTGGTTGGCTAATTTTCGTTTTCCAATTCCTGATAAAGCAATTCGTACTGCGCCGCAACTTTTACTTTAGAGAAACGCTTTGCATTTTCAAAGCCTTGTTTAACGAGCTCGTTTCTTAAATCTTCATTACCAATTAACGTTAGGATTCCATTTTTAATTGAATCAACATCAAAAGGATCAACCAACAAAGCAGTGTTTCCGGCAACTTCCGGCATAGATGAACAATTAGCAGTAACCACCGGCAAACCGCAAGCATTGGCTTCAATAATTGGCAACCCAAAACCTTCTATGGTTGAAACGAAAGTTAACAGATCCGCATTTTGATATTCCAAATATAATTCCTGCTCAGTTAAATCCAGCTTGTTTATAACTTGTATTTGATACTTGTTAAGTATTTCTTTTTGCCGGCCATCCAACTTTCCGATAATAGTTAAAGTACAAGGAATTCCAAAAAGCGCTTCTGCCAAACATTCTATATTTTTGTTGAAAGCTGTGCCAACTTGTAAAAGTTTAGATTTGGATTGATCAAACTTTCGGTTTTGAATTGGACGAAAAGTATCCGAAATAAAGTTTGGAATTACTTTGATTTTAGTTGGATCAACTTGCACATATTTTAAAACATCAGCCTTAGTTGCTTCCGAAATTACGGTAACACGATGTGCAAATTTTACCGGCAATACAATCCAAAACAATTTTAAGATGCTTCTTTTAATGCCATTATTTTGTTGCAGAAAGGCCAAATCATGGATCGTCAAAACGCGACGACTAAACCAGGCACCTAAAATAGCGTAATGTACATCGCCGGTTACATGAACAATTTTGTTTCGAAATGAAAGCAGCGAACAGATATTGACAGCGCGGTTTAAAATTGAATTGCTAAACCGGGGAAGAACATGTTTATCAATGCTGCGCGAAGTTTGTAAGGCTGTTTTAAGCTGATCGAAAATAAATTCAATACTAAATACATGCGGAAAAGCTTTGCGATAAATAAGTACGACCGGCTTTTTGCGCATTTTAAAATATGGATCAGCTATATTTTAGGCAGGTAAAAGAAGCATCAAACACTAAAGTTTAAGCAGAAATTTTAACTTTAAATATCAAGCCTGCCCAACCGGCCCGCCAAAGTTTAAAGGCAGAGCTGTTGCTTCTTTGATCTTAATTTTTCCGTTGATGGCTTCAAAACGGTTGATATTGTCTTCCAGTGCCATTACCAAACGTTTGGCATGTTCGGGCGTTAAAATGATGCGGCTTTTTACCCTTGCTTTGGGTACGCCGGGCATCACACGGATAAAATCCAACACAAACTCAGAGTCGGAATGGGTAATGATGGCCAGGTTAGAATAAATCCCTTCGGCCATTTCTTCAGACAGTTCTATATTCAACGGGTTCTCGTTTTGCTCTTCCATATTTTAGAATGTTGAGTAAATATAATGCTTCTTTTACCAACAAAAAATCAATACAAAAATAAAGGATATTAAAAAGGCAGCTTGTGATTGCTGCCTTTTGGAGAATTTAATTTGCTTCGGCAAAATGCGTTTCTACTTTTTTCAAAGCCGAACCAATAATTTGGTGCATATCGTAATAACGGTATTCGGCCAAACGGCCGCCAAAAATCACGTTTTGTTCTTCGTCGGCCAACGCTTTGTATTTTTTATACATCTCGTTGTTTAACTGATCGTTGATTGGGTAAAAAGGTTCGTTGCTTTCGTCCCACTCTGCCGGATGTTCGTGCGTGATGACTGTTTTTGGTTGTGTGCCAAACTCAAAATGCTTGTGCTCAATGATACGGGTGTATGGGATTTCGCGTTCGGTATAATTCACCAAAGCGCTGCCTTGATAGTTATCGGTATCCAACGTTTGCTGATCAAAACGCAAACTCCGGTACTGCAATTTGCCAAATTGGTAGTTGTAAAATTGATCGATCTTGCCGGTAAATACAACTTGTGGCGCCAAAGAATTATAATATTCTTTGTTGTCAAAATAGTTTTCGTTCAAACGCACTTCGGTTCCTTCCAGCAAACCTTCCGTTAATTTGTTATAACCGCCAATCGGGATTCCCTGGTAAGCATCGTTAAAATAATTGTTATCATAAGTAAACCTTACCGGCAAACGCTTGATGATGAAAGCCGGCAAATCTTTACAATCGCGGCCCCATTGTTTTTCCGTGTAACCTTTTATCAGCTTTTCGTAAATGTCTGTTCCAACTAACGACAAAGCTTGTTCTTCCAAGTTTTGCGGATCTTTAATGTTTAGATCTTTGATCTGGTTTGCAATAACCGCTTTTGCTTCTTCCGGTGTTTTTACTTTCCACAATTGGTAAAAAGTATTCATGTTGAAAGGCAAATTGTATAAATCGCCTTTGTAATCTGCAACCGGCGTGTTGGTGTAACGGTTAAACTCGACAAAAGAATTCACATAATCCCAAATCCGTTTGTCATTGGTATGAAAGATGTGGGCACCGTACTTGTGCACATTAATGCCTTCAACACTTTCGCAGTAAACGTTACCGCCGGCGTGGTCCCTTTTATCAATAATCAAGCACTTTTTTCCTCTTTTTTTGGCCTCGTAAGAAAAAACTGCCCCAAATAAACCAGAACCAACAATTAAATAATCGTACATAAATTAAACAAATTTCTAAAATGTAAAAATGTGAATATAATGAAAGTCTTTTTATTGATCTATCAATTTAAACTATTCTGTTAATTATTTTCATAACAAATAAACCGCCTTTTTGATGCTTCTTTTAGCAGATAAAATTTAGTAAAGCCAATCCGCTTATTCTTGCTCAGGCCAATGCTTCTTTTATGCATAAAAAAGCCCAAACACTTTTTGTAAGTGTTTGGGCTGATAAATTTATGTTGATAAAAGAAGCATTACGCTTCTACTTCTTCTGATTTGGAAGCCAACAAACGGTCAAATTCTTCCTGAGAACCTACACGAACGTTATCGTAAGCGCGCAAACCAGTTCCCGAAGGGATCAAGTGGCCAACAATTACGTTTTCTTTCAGACCAAGCATTTTATCGCGTTTACCTGCAATTGCTGCTTCGTTCAGTACTTTGGTTGTTTCCTGGAAGGAAGCCGCCGAAATGAACGATTTAGTACCCAAAGATGCGCGTGTAATACCTTGCAGCATCTGGCTTGAAGTTGCTGCAATGGCATCGCGGGCTTCTACCAGTTTCAAATCCTTGCGTTTCAATACAGAATTTTCATCGCGTAATTTCCGAACTGAAATAATCTGACCTGGTTTTAAGTTGTTTGAACTTCCCGGGTCAACAACTACTTTTTGATCGTAAATCTCGTCGTTCTCCATCATAAAATCCCAACGGTCAACTGCTTCTCGTTCTAAGAAACGGGTATCGCCGGCATCTTCAATCGTAACTTTCTGCATCATCTGGTGAACAATGACCTCGAAGTGTTTATCGTTGATTTTTACACCTTGCAAACGATAAACTTCCTGGATACCATTAACCAAATACTCTTGCACTGCTGCCGGTCCTTTGATGGCCAAAATATCAGCCGGAGAAATTGAACCGTCAGACAACGGCATACCAGCTTTGATAAAGTCGTTGTCCTGAACCAGGATGTGTTTAGAAAGCGGAACCAAATATTTTTTAACCTGGCCATCTTTTGATTCAATCGTGATCTCGCGGTTACCTCTCTTGATGCCGCCTAAAGTTACAACACCATCAATTTCGGTAACAACCGCAGGATTGGATGGGTTACGTGCTTCAAACAATTCGGTTACACGTGGCAAACCACCGGTAATATCGCGGGTTTTACCAGTTGAACGAGGGATTTTGGCAATCACCTGTCCGGTTTGAACTTTTTCGCCTTCATCAACCGCAATGTGCGCACCAACCGGAATGTTATATCCTTTGATGACGTTTTTGCTGCTGTCAATGATTTGGATAACCGGGTTTTTGGTTTTATCGCGTGTATCAATGATTACTTTTTCGCGGTGGCCGGTTTGCTCATCAGATTCTTCACGGAACGTAACACCTTCCTGAACTGCTTCAAACTGCGTTTTACCGGCAAATTCTGAAATGATGACCGCGTTGTACGGATCCCAAGAGCATATACGGTCGCCTTTGGAAATTTGTGTGTTATCTTTCACATACAAATAAGAACCGTAAGGAATATTGTTGGTTACGATGATCTTGTTGGTATCTTTTTCGATGATTCTAAATTCGCCGGAACGGCCTAAAACAACATCAACTTCGCCTTCTTCTGTTTTGTACTGAACTGTCCGAACGTTTTCAAACTCGATAATCCCATCAAATTTAGCGTTGATCTGAGATTCAGCAGCAATGTTAGAAGCTGTACCACCCACGTGGAAAGTACGCAACGTTAACTGTGTTCCCGGCTCGCCGATGGATTGTGCTGCAATTACACCAACTGCCTCACCACGTTGTACACGTTTGCCGCTGGCCAAATTACGGCCGTAGCACAAAGCACAAACACCTCTTTTGGCTTCGCAAGTTAATACGGAACGAATTTCGATACCTTCTAACGGAGAATTTTCAATTCGTTTTGCAATATCTTCGGTGATGTCGTTTCCTGCTTCAACCAGTAATTCGTTAGTCAACGGATCATGTACATCGCTTAAAGCTGTACGGCCCAAAATACGGTCGTATAAAGGCTCAACAATATCCTCGTTATCTTTTAAAGCCGTGGTGTAGATACCTCTTAAAGTACCGCAATCCGTTTCACCAACGATCATATCCTGCGCAACATCATGTAAACGACGGGTTAAATAACCGGCATCAGCCGTTTTTAAAGCAGTATCGGCCAAACCTTTACGCGCACCGTGGGTAGAAATGAAATATTCTAATACCGACAAACCTTCTTTGAAGTTAGATAAGATCGGGTTTTCGATAATCTCGCCGCCTGAACCTGATTTCTGAGGTTTTGCCATCAAACCACGCATCCCACAAAGTTGGCGGATCTGCTCCTTAGAACCACGCGCACCAGAATCCAACATCATATAAACGGAGTTGAAGCCTTGGTTATCGGTGGACAAAATCTCCATTACATTTGCTGTCAAACGGTTGTTGATCCTCGTCCAGATATCAATGATTTGGTTGTAACGCTCGTTGTTGGTAATGAAACCCATGTTGTAGTTGTTCATTACTTCTTCAACTTCTTTTGAAGCCTGGTCAATCAGCGTAACTTTCTCCGCAGGGATATTTAAATCCTGTAGGTTGAAAGACAAACCGCCGCGGAAAGCCATTTGGAAACCCAATTCTTTAATTTCATCCAAGAACTGGGCCGCACGAGCCATACCGGTATTTTTTACTACATCACCAATAATATCACGCAGTGATTTTTTGGTCAGTAGTTCATTAATGTAACCAACTTCTTCCGGAACAACCTGGTTAAACAACACACGGCCAACAGTTGTATCAATTACTTTTTTTACAATCTGTCCGTCTCGTTCTTTAACGTTTACTTTTACTTTAATAAAAGCGTGCAAGTCTAATTTCTTCTCGTTGTAAGCGATGATCACTTCTTCAGGAGAATAAAAAGTTAAACCTTCGCCTTTAACTACGCGACCTTCATCTGTTTTGCGGCCTTTAGTAATATAGTATAAACCCAAAACCATATCCTGCGAAGGAACAGTAATTGGCGTACCATTAGCCGGATTCAAAATATTGTGTGAAGCCAGCATCAAAATTTGAGCTTCTAAAATAGCAGCATTACCAAGCGGTACGTGTACAGCCATCTGGTCACCGTCAAAATCCGCGTTAAAAGCCGTACAGGTTAAAGGGTGCAATTGGATGGCTTTTCCTTCAATTAGTTTTGGCTGGAAAGATTGGATACCCAAACGGTGCAAAGTTGGCGCACGGTTTAACAATACCGGGTGTCCTTTCAAAACGTTTTCCAGAATGTCCCAAACAATCGGGTCTTTGCGGTCAACAATTTTCTTAGCTGATTTTACTGTTTTTACAATACCTCTTTCGATCATCTTGCGGATGATGAACGGTTTGAAAAGCTCGGCAGCCATATCTTTTGGTAAACCGCACTCATGCAATTTCAGGTTCGGCCCAACAACAATTACAGAACGTGCCGAATAATCTACCCGTTTACCCAATAAGTTTTGACGGAAACGGCCTTGTTTGCCTTTTAAAATATCGGATAGCGATTTAAGCGCACGGTTACCTTCGGTTTTAACAGCATTTACTTTACGTGAGTTATCAAATAAAGAATCTACGGCTTCCTGAAGCATCCGTTTTTCGTTACGTAAAATAACTTCCGGAGCTTTGATTTCGATCAAACGTTTTAAACGGTTGTTGCGGATGATTACCCGGCGGTACAAATCGTTTAAATCGGAAGTTGCAAAACGGCCGCCTTCCAAAGGAACTAACGGACGCAGTTCTGGCGGAATAACCGGAACAATTTTCACGATCATCCACTCAGGATTATTTTCAATTCGGGTCTTAGAATCGCGGAAAGCTTCCACAACTTGCAAGCGTTTTAAAGCTTCGTTTTTACGTTGCTGCGAAGTTTCGTTTGCAGCTTGATGGCGAAGATCATAAGACAATTGATCCAGGTCTAAACCTTTCAGCAATTCTTCCAACGCTTCGGCGCCCATTTTAGCTACAAATTTCTGCGGATCTTTATCGTCTAAATATTGGTTTTCTTTTGGAAGCGTATCTAAAATATCTAAATATTCCTCTTCTGTCAAGAAATCCATTTTAGAAATTCCGTCTGCTTCTTTTATGCCTGGTTTTATTACCACGTAGCGTTCGTAATAAATAATCAGGTCGAGTTTTTTAGTTGGCAAGCCCAATAAGTAGCCAATTTTATTTGGCAACGAACGGAAATACCAAATGTGCGCTACAGGAACCACCAAATTGATATGCCCCATGCGCTCACGACGTACTTTTTTCTCGGTTACTTCCACACCGCAACGATCACAGACGATGCCTTTGTAGCGGATCCGTTTGTATTTACCGCAATGGCATTCGTAGTCTTTTACCGGACCAAAAATACGTTCGCAAAATAAACCATCACGCTCGGGTTTGTAAGTCCGGTAGTTGATGGTTTCTGGTTTCAGCACTTCGCCACTTGAACGTTCCAGAATGGATTCGGGAGAAGCCAGACTGATCGTAATGGTGGTAAAATTGCTTTTGATTTTATTATCCTTTTTATACGACATAGTTCTTTTTTTAATTTTAAAAGCTTGGTTTGCAATGCTTCTCTTACCGGCCTAAAATTGGTGTTCTTGATGGTGTCCTTCTAAAAACAAAACTTTAATCCTAATTTTTATGTGCTAAAAGTAGCATCGTAAATAAACCGGCTGTGGGTAACAGTTGTAAGTACGAGTGATAAAATAAAATCTCATCACTTGTACTTATATTTTAGAACTTATTCTAAAGTGATATCCAAACCTAAACCTCTTAATTCGTGAACCAATACGTTGAAAGATTCAGGAACGGAAGGCGTTGGCAAATTCTCACCTTTAACGATTGCTTCGTATGTTTTAGCGCGACCGATAACATCATCTGACTTTATGGTGAGAATCTCTTGCAAGATATTAGCCGCACCAAATGCTTCTAACGCCCAAACTTCCATCTCACCAAAACGCTGGCCACCAAATTGTGCTTTACCACCCAAAGGTTGTTGTGTAATTAAAGAGTACGGCCCGATAGAACGTGCGTGCATCTTATCGTCAACCATGTGGCCTAACTTCAGCATATAAATGATACCAACCGTAGTTTGCTGATCGAAACGATCACCCGTTAAACCATTGTACAAATAAGTTCTGCCTGAAGCAGGAATTCCGGCTTTTGCTACCCATTCTTCCACTTCTGAGTGTGAAGCTCCGTCGAAAATCGGTGTGGCAAACTTCATTCCCAGTTCTTTTCCGGCCCAACCTAAAACAGTTTCATAAATCTGTCCCAAGTTCATACGAGAAGGTACACCAAGCGGGTTCAACACAATATCAACAGGCGTTCCGTCTGCTAAAAATGGCATATCTTCATCACGGACGATACGTGCAACAATACCTTTATTACCGTGGCGGCCGGCCATTTTATCACCAACTTTCAACTTGCGTTTTTTAGCAATGTAAACTTTGGCCATTTGCACAATACCAGAAGGCAACTCATCACCAACGCTGATGGCAAATTTATCACGACGATAAGCACCTAATTCTTCATTTACTTTAATGTTAAAGTTATGAAGCAAAAGCTTAATCATATCATTTTTGTCGTCATCAGTAGTCCATTTTGTTGGGTTGATATTGTTGTAATCCAACTCAACCAAAATTTTCTGTGTGAATTTAACGCCTTTCGCAACCAGCAATTCTTTGTAAACATTGTACACGCCTTGCGATGTTTTGCCGTTCACAATTTCAAACAACTTTTCAATTAAAGAACTTTTAAGGTCTTTGATGTTCTTTTCGTGTTTGTTATCTAATTTTTCCAGTGCGCTTTTTTCTTCTGCTTTAGAAGTCTTTTTAGCACGTGAAAATAATTTTGTATCAATTACAACACCTGTAATAGAAGGAGGCGTTTTTAAGGAAGCATCTTTAACATCACCCGCTTTATCACCAAAAATAGCGCGCAACAGTTTTTCTTCCGGTGAAGGGTCTGACTCGCCTTTTGGTGTAATCTTACCAATTAAAATATCACCTTCTTTCACTTCTGCACCCACACGGATGATACCATGCTCGTCTAAATCTTTGGTTGCTTCTTCGGAAACATTCGGGATATCAGGTGTCAATTCTTCTTCCCCACGTTTGGTATCGCGTACTTCCAACTCAAATTCTTCAATGTGTAGTGAAGTGAAAATATCCTGAGATACAACACGCTCTGAAATTACAATCGCATCTTCGAAGTTATAACCTTGCCACGGCATAAAAGCAACTTTCATGTTTCGGCCTAAAGCCAATTCACCATCCTGGGTTGCATAACCTTCGCAAAGCACTTGTCCTTTTTCAACCCGTTGGCCTTTTTTAACAATCGGTTTTAAGTTGATGGTTGTACTTTGGTTCGTTTTCTTAAATTTGATCAAGCGGTAAGTTTGCGTGTCGCCTTCAAAAGAAACCAAACGGTCATCATAATTACGGTCATATTTGATCCTGATCTCGTTTGCATCTACATATTCTACAACACCATCACCTTCTGCGTTAATCAACGTACGTGAGTCTTTTGCTACACGGCCTTCCAAACCTGTACCTACAATTGGAGCCTCCGGACGCAACAAAGGCACTGCCTGACGTTGCATATTGGAACCCATCAAGGCACGGTTAGCATCATCATGCTCCAAAAATGGAATCAATGAAGCTGCAATAGATGTGATTTGATTTGGCGCGATATCCATGTAATCCAATCTTTCCGGCTCGATTACTGGGAAGTCGCCTTCAAAACGTGCTTTTACACGTGGCGTATCAAAATTACCTTGCTCGTCGTAATGTGCATTTGCCTGAGCAATCGTTTTTCCGTCTTCATCTTCTGCAGACAAATAAATTACCGGTTCATCAACAGAAACCTTACCAGCAACAACCCGTTTGTACGGTGTTTCGATAAAGCCCAAATTGTTGATTTTGGCGTGTACACAAAGTGAAGAAATCAAACCAATATTTGGACCTTCTGGTGTTTCAATAGTACACAAACGGCCATAGTGCGTATAATGCACATCACGAACCTCGAAACCTGCACGCTCACGGGATAAACCACCTGGCCCAAGCGCTGATAAACGGCGTTTGTGCGTAATCTCTGCCAATGGATTGGTTTGATCCATAAACTGAGACAACTGATTTGTACCGAAGAACGAATTAATAACCGAAGACAAAGTACGCGCATTAATCAAGTCTGTTGGCGTAAATACTTCGTTATCACGAATGTTCATCCGTTCACGAATCGTACGAGCCATTCTTGCCAAGCCAACACCGAACTGCGCATACAGTTGCTCACCAACCGTACGAACGCGACGGTTAGACAAGTGATCAATATCATCCACCTCTGCTTTTACGTTAATCAATTTGATCAGGTATTTAACAATGGCAATGATGTCTTGCTTGGTTAAAACTTTGGTCTCATAAGAAGTATCCAGTTTTAACTTGCGGTTGATCCGGTAACGACCTACATCGCCTAAATCATATCTTTTATCAGAAAAGAACAAGCGGTCAATAATACCACGTGCTGTTTCTTCATCAGGTGGTTCCGCGTTACGCAACTGCCTGTATATATGTTCTACCGCTTCTTTTTCAGAATTGGAAGTATCTTTTTGTAAAGTATTGTATATAATGGTATAATCACCGCTGGTCGAAGCATCTTCTTTATTTAGAATAATACTTTTTACACCAGCATCAATGATCAGATCAATATGCTCATCTTCCAAAATGGTTTCACGTTCCAGGATAATTTCGTTACGGTCAATTGAAACTACTTCACCTGTATCTTCGTCCACGAAATCTTCAACCCATTTTTTTAGAACCCTTGCAGCAAGTTTACGGCCGATAAATTTCTTCAAGCCAGATTTGCTTACTTTTACTTCGTCTGCCAGTTCAAACAATTCTAATATATCTTTATCAGAATCGTAACCAATCGCACGAAGCAACGTAGTAACAGGAAATTTTTTCTTCCTGTCAATATAAGCATACATCACGTTGTTCACGTCAGTCGCAAATTCAATCCATGAACCCTTAAAAGGAATAACACGGGCCGAATATAATTTTGTTCCGTTGGTGTGGCGGCTTTGGCCAAAAAACACACCCGGAGAACGGTGCAATTGCGATACGATAACACGCTCAGCACCATTAACCACAAACGTTCCTTTGGGCGTCATATAAGGAATGGTCCCCAGATAAACATCCTGAACAATGGTTTCAAAGTCTTCGTGCTCTTCATCATTACAAGATAAGCGAAGCTTAGCTTTTAGCGGAACACTATAAGTTAATCCGCGTTCGATACATTCTTGAATGTCGTAACGTGGCGGATCAATAAAATAATCCAGAAATTCTAAAACGAAGATGTTTCTGGAATCGGAAATAGGAAAGTTTTCTGCAAACACTTTAAACAAGCCCTCTTTGTGGCGGTTGTCTGAAGTGGTTTCTAATTGAAAAAATTCCTGAAAAGATTGTAACTGTACATCCAGAAAGTCGGGGTAATCAATTACATGCTTACTGGTTGCAAAGTTTACTCTTTGATTATTTTTGTTTGCCAAGGGAGTAATTTTTTAGTTTATGAATAAACTTTCACTTGTTTGATTAAAGTTGTTTCCTGAACTTCAAACAAAAATGGGTGTGTTATAAACAACAATAGACCCCGGCCAAATAAGGCCGGAGTCTTTGAAATAAGGATAGAAAACGCCGGATTATTTAACCTCAACAACGGCTCCTGCTTCTTCCAACTGTTTTTTAAGTGTTTCGGCTTCTTCTTTGGTAACACCGGTTTTAACTTCTTTTGGTGCACCGTCAACCAAGTCTTTAGCTTCTTTCAAGCCAAGGCCAGTTAAGTCTTTCACTAGTTTTACTACTGCCAATTTTGCGCCGCCTGCTTCTTTCAGGATCACGTCAAACGCAGTTTTTTCTTCTACAGCAGCAGGAGCATCGCCACCAGCAGCAGGACCTGCCACTGCAACAGCGGCTGCAGCCGGCTCGATACCATATTCATCTTTCAAGATCTGAGCTAACTCGTTAACTTCTTTTACTGTTAAGTTTACCAATTGCTCAGCAAACGCTTTTAAATCTGCCATTTTATTTAAAATTTAATTTTAATGCTTTGTAATAAATTTCAGAACTTTTAGGTGTCTGTTAACCTCTTTCCTGTAATGTTTTAACTACGCCTGCAATGATGTTTCCGCCTGATTGTAAAGCAGAAATAACGTTTTTAGCAGGAGATTGCAATAAGCCAATGATTTCGCCAACTAATTGTTCCTTAGATTTTAGGTTAACTAAAGCGTCTAACTGGTTGTCGCCAATAAAAAACGATGCGTCAATGTAGGCTACTTTTAAAAGCGGCTTATCGCCTGTTTTCCGAAGTTCTTTAATCAATTTTGCCGGGGCGGTAGTTGATTTGGAAAACATCACAGAGGAAGAACCTTTTAAGGAATCATACATTGGTGTAAAATCTCCTCCGATTGCTTCCACTGCTTTTTTTATCAATGAATTTTTGGCAACCTGGATGACGATATCACTTTCGAAACATTTTCTGCGGATACTGTTCACCTTTGCTACGGTCAAATTTGAAGTATCGGTAATATAGAAATTACCATATTCTTTAATTTGCTCGGTTAAAGCGTTAACTACTTCGTATTTTTCTTCTTTCTTCATGATTAAATCCCTGCTACTGATTTAGTTTCTATTTCTATACCTTTAGACATTGTAGAAGAAAGATGAATACTTTTAAAGTAAGTACCTTTTGCTGAAGATGGTTTTAATTTTGAGATAATTTGGATAACTTCCATGGCATTGTCGAAAATTTTATCTGGAGAAAAAGAAACTTTCCCGATAGAAGCATGTACGATGCCTGTTTTATCTACTTTAAAATCAATCTTACCAGCTTTAACTTCTGTTACCGCTTTACCAACTTCCGGTGTTACCGTGCCTGATTTTGGGTTTGGCATCAAGTTACGCGGACCTAAAATACGGCCCAGTTTACCAACTTTTGCCATCACACTCGGCATGGTGATGATAATATCAACATCCGTCCAGCCACCTTCGATCTTGGTAATATATTCATCCAAGCCAACATAGTCTGCCCCTGCCGCTTTGGCTTCTTCCACCTTGTCAGGTGTACACAAAACTAAAACGCGGACAGTTTTACCGGTTCCGTGAGGCAAAGTAGCAATACCACGAACCATTTGATTGGCTTTACGCGGATCAACACCTAAACGAACATCAATATCAACCGATGAATCAAATTTAGTTGTTGTTATTTCCTTCACCAAAGAAGCAGCTTCTTGTAAAGAATATAATTTGTTCGCCTCAATCTTGGAAAGTGCTGCTTTTTGATTTTTTGTTAATCTAGCCACTGTCTTAAATTGAATTTAATTGTTAATTATTCCAGGGTGCGTTACCACTAACGGTAATCCCCATACTGCGTGCCGTACCAGCAACCATTTTCATTGCCGACTCTACCGTAAAGGCATTTAAATCAGGCATTTTATCTTTTGCAATCGTTTCAACCTGATCCCAAGAAATGTTAGATACTTTCTTACGGTTTGGTTCTGCCGATCCACCTTTTAAGCCGGATGCTTCCAATAATTGGACAGCAACAGGAGGTGTTTTAATGATAAACTCGAATGATTTGTCAACATAAACAGTTATAACCACAGGTAATATTTTACCTGCTTTATCTTGTGTACGTGCATTAAACTGTTTGCAAAACTCCATGATGTTTACCCCTTTTGCGCCCAATGCAGGACCAATTGGAGGTGATGGGTTTGCCGCGCCGCCTTTTACTTGTAACTTGATTAGTGCACCGACCTCTTTTGCCATTTTACTATTTTATTTAACAACAAATGTTATAATGTGGAAGCAATGTAACATTTAAGCTTTTTATATTGGGTAGTAAGTATCGAGTGTAAAGTATCAGGATTAAACTTGTTATTTGTATTGGTACTTCTTTTACTAGACTTTTTTACTTAATACTTCTTTTACCTACTCTTTTTCTACCTGCATATAGTTAAGTTCTAAAGGTGTACGCCTTCCGAAAATCTTAACCATTACTTTTAATTTCTTTTTCTCTTCGTTAACTTCTTCAATTACACCGTTGAAACCGTTGAAAGGGCCGTCCATTACTTTTACGTTTTCACCTGCATAATAAGGCACGTTCATGGTTTCCGTTTGAATAGTCATCTCGTCAACCTTACCTAAAATACGGTTTACTTCTGCCTGACGTAACGGAACTGCGTTGCCTTGTTTATCACCTAAAAAACCAATTACACTGTTGGTATTTTTAATAATGTGCTCCATTTCCCCGTCCAACGCTGCTTCAATCAAAACATAGCCCGGAAAATAGTTACGCTCTTTGGCAATCTTTTTTCCTTCGCGCATCTGGTAGTATTTTTCCATGGGAATTAATACCTGCGGAATTTGATGGGCAATACCTAAACGGTTTACTTCGGCTTCTATGTATTGTTTAACCTTTTTTTCTTTCCCACTAATGGCCCGCACCACATACCATTTTAATTGATCGCTCATGTTCAAATATTATGCAAGTGATTTGTAAAAATATTTGAGCAAATTACCAACAGATTCGTCCATCGCCAAAATAATCAAAGCAATGATGATAGCAGCAATCAATACTAAAACCGCACTGTTTTGCAATTCGCTCCAGGTTGGCCAGGTTACTTTTTGGGTTAACTCGATGTAAGACTCTTTAACGTATTCGGTTACTTTAGCCATTCTGTTGTTTAATTCTAAAATGCACGGGCACAAGGATTCGAACCCTGATCAAAGGTTTTGGAGACCTCTATTCTACCATTGAACTATGCCCGTTTATTATAAGAAAACATAAGCCTGTTTTAACAAGCTTATGTTTCCTAATTAACCTCTTAAATGTTTATTTCAAAATTTCAGTAACCTGACCCGCACCTACTGTTCTGCCACCTTCACGGATTGCAAAACGCAGGCCTTTTTCCATTGCAATGGCATTGATCAGTTTTACTGTAATTGTAACGTTATCACCTGGCATTACCATTTCTACACCTTCGGCCAATGAAATCTCACCAGTTACGTCAGTTGTACGGAAATAGAATTGCGGACGGTATTTGTTAAAGAATGGCGTATGACGGCCACCTTCAGCTTTTGATAAAACATAAACCTCAGCTTTAAAATCAGTGTGCGGAGTTACAGAACCTGGTTTGCAAATAACCATACCACGACGGATAGATTCTTTTTCAATACCACGTAACAATAAACCTACATTATCACCAGCTTCGCCTCTGTCCAAAATCTTACGGAACATTTCCACACCGGTAACAGTTGATTTCAAGTTTTCGGCACCCATTCCCAAAATGTCAACTTGCTCGCCGGAGTTAATGATACCACGCTCGATACGGCCGGTAGCAACCGTACCACGACCTGTGATCGAGAAAACGTCTTCAACCGGCATCAGGAAAGGAAGTTCAGTTAAACGCGGGGGGATAGGGATTTGTGTATCCACAGCATCCATCAGCTCCATAATCTTTTCAACCCATTTTGGCTCTCCGTTCAATCCGCCTAAAGCAGATCCCTGGATAACCGCAATGCTATCACCTGGGTAATCATAGAAAGATAATAATTCGCGAATTTCCATCTCTACCAATTCTAATAGTTCAGGGTCATCAACCATATCCACTTTGTTCATGAAAACAACAAGAGAAGGCACACCAACCTGACGGGCTAAAAGAATGTGTTCACGGGTTTGCGGCATCGGGCCATCTGTTGAAGCAACTACAATGATTGCACCATCCATTTGGGCAGCACCGGTAACCATGTTTTTCACATAATCCGCGTGACCCGGACAGTCAACGTGTGCATAATGACGGTTTGCGGTAGAATATTCTACGTGAGCTGTATTGATCGTAATACCACGTTCTTTTTCTTCCGGAGCAGAGTCAATTGAATCAAAAGACCGCGCTTCAGAAAAGCCTTTATCGGCTAATACTTTTGTAATAGCTGCAGTAAGAGTAGTTTTGCCGTGGTCAACGTGACCAATTGTACCGATATTTAAGTGCGGTTTACTTCGGTCAAATTTTTCTTTTGCCATGATTTTCTATGTTGTTATTAGGTTAATTAACTTTTTTATACATTATAATAATGCGAGCCAACGATGGGACTTGAACCCATGACCTCTTCCTTACCAAGGAAGTGCTCTACCGCTGAGCTACGTCGGCTTTTTAATTTACGATTAATGATTTACGAATCCGCACTCCGTCAATCGTAGCTCGTAATTTTATTAAGAGCGGAAGACGAGGTTCGAACTCGCGACCTATAGCTTGGAAGGCTATCGCTCTACCAACTGAGCTACTTCCGCTTAAAAATTGTGGGGGGAGAAGGATTCGAACCTTCGTAGCCGAAGCAACGGATTTACAGTCCGTCCCATTTGACCGCTCTGGTATCCCCCCAATTTAAAAAGCGCATCAAATGTTACTCTTTTTAAGAGCCTCCTATCGGGATCGAACCAATGACCTACTGATTACAAGTCAGTCGCTCTACCAGCTGAGCTAAGGAGGCATTTATTGTATATCTTTAAAGAACAACCCCTTTTCAAAGTTCTACACCTTTTGAAAACGGAATGCAAATCTACACTTTTTATATCCCTAACAAAACTTTTTTACAAAAAAAGCCGACGAATTGTTTTGCCGGCTTTTTTATATCGCTTGATGCTTTTAAAGCCTTAAATATCAGTGATAATCGTCTCTTTGAAAGAAGTTTCGTGCGCACGGATTTTTTGTTTATGCTTGTCTATTTGTTTGCGCAGGCTTTCAATAGCCAGGTCTGTTGCTTCTTCAAAAGTTTTGCATTGTTCTTTTGCAAATAACTGGTTTCCGGGGATTAACAGTTTTATTTCCGAAACCTTATTTGCCTCATCTTCTACTTTTTCCAGCTTCAGATAAACTTCGCCACTAATAATCTGATCGAAAAACTGGTCCAGCTTGTTTGCTTTTTTTTGAATAAAATCTACCAGTTTACTGTCGGCTGTAAAATGTATCGCCTGAACTGTAATTTTCATCGTTCCTCCTTTTTTATGCCTTTGGATGGGCTTGTTTATAAATTAATTTTAATCTTTCCACAGAATTATGCGTGTAAACCTGCGTGGCGCTCAGGTTGGCATGTCCTAAAAGTTCTTTGATGGCATTCAAATCCGCACCATTGTTTAATAAGGTTGTAGCGAAAGTATGGCGAAGTACGTGCGGGCTTTTTTTGTTTTGGGTGGTGATGTAACCGAGATATTTCTGCACAATACGGTAAATTAGTTTCGGATAAGGCGCGTTGCCAGTATCCGTAACGATTAAATTTAAAGAATTGTTATCAAAATTTTTACTTTTCTTAACGTTCAGATATTCTTTTGTTAACATCAACAATTCTTTGTTCAGCGGTACGATGCGCTCTTTGCTTCTTTTACCGGTAACTTTTATGGTATTCTCGTACCAATTGATGTCGGTTTCGGTTAAGCCTAACAATTCGGCCAAGCGGATGCCAGTCCCAAAAAGCAGTTCAACCACCAACTTATCGCGGGTTCCGCTAAAATTAGCCTCAAAATTTTCTTCGCTGTCCAACAATTGGCTGATCTTTTCTTCGCGGATAACGACCGGTAGTTTTTTGGCGGTTTTAGGGCTTTGGATTTTAGACATCGGGTTGTCTTCAATCAGTTTTTCCCGCACCAAAAATTTGAAGTAGGTTTTTAACGAAGACATTTTCCGGTTAACGGAACGCGCATCATTTTGCTGGTCTAACAAATGCACAATCCAGTTGCGGACCAAAAAAACATCGGTAAAAGAAGCATTGCCTTGGGAATCAGCAAAAGCAAAAAACTGAAGCAGATCAGTTTTATAAGCTGTTAAAGTATGAGGGGAAAACCGCTTTTCGTGTTGGATGTATGTGTAAAAACGGTCTAAATGCATAAAAACTATTTGGATCTTCTAAAACATGAAGATACAAATAGTTCTTAATTTTGGTGGAGAATATAAATTCTGGAAGAAAAATTTAAACGTTGTCAGAAAACATGTGCTCTTTATATATGGCATGTTTTACTACATTTCTGCGGGCAACTGATTTTTTTTCGTATGCCTGACGGCTGCGAAGTTCTCTCAAAACACCGGTTTTTTCAAATTTTTTCTTGAAACGTTTCAGCGCTTTATCTAATGATTCGCCGTCTTTTACATTGATAATAATCATAATTCCTACAATACCTCCTTTCAGGGAGGGCGAAATTACAAAAATCTTTCAAACTAAAAAATGAAAATCAAGCGGTTGATGCTGTTTTTATCAACTAATTTTTAGTACGAAAAATAAGGTTCCACTTTTCGGATCACATCATCGGTTAAAATGGCCACGTTTTTCAGATCACTGCTGCTTTTATAGTTGCCGTGCTGCTTTCGGTATTGGATAATCGCGTTCATCTGCTTAAAAGTGAGGTACGGGTTTCGCTTCAAACCATCAAAATCACAAGTATTGATATTGATTTTGCTGATTGCTGCCGGATCAATTGCCACCTGTTTTTCTATCTCCTCGTACTTTGCCGAATCCAAACCAAACACTTCCATCAATTGATTTTTGCGGTAAAAGCCGCCCAGCCGGTTCCGGTATTTTAAAATCCGGTTGGCAAAAGCTGGCCCGATGCCTTTAATTTCAGTTAATTGTGCCGAATCAGCATGGTTAATTTCTACCACAACCAACAGTTTTGCTTTATAAGTTGAAGGCGGACTTGGATAATTTTTACCAAAATCCCTGCCCGGAATATTGATATAAGGTTCCAAACGCGCATAATCTTTCGAAGTTATCGAATACACTTTTTGCAGGTCTTCTTTTTTGTAAAACTTCCCTCCTTTGGCTTCGTAGTTTTTAATCACTTTGATTTGCCGCTCGCTCAAACCCAATTTTTTCCACGATTCCTCAGCCAAATTATTTGGGTTGAAAGAAAAGTAAACAGGTTTAGATTTTATAGTGCTAAAAGAAGCATTAGGTTTATGAGGATAACTTTCATAATCCTTGTGAAAATAGTTTGGCTTTTCAACAACTGCTGCATCCAAAACCCGCTGTGCTTCTTTTATCCGGGTAAAATCTACATGTTCCGGCAGGGAAAATAATTGATAAACTTCCGGCGCCAGCAAAACCAGCAGCATCAGGATGGCCAGTACCAGCAGCCCGTTCCACTCCTTTTTAGTAATTGCAAAGTAGTTTTTAATAGCCGAAACCATGCGCCAACAGTTTAGGTTAGAAAATTAGGGATAATTGTAGGATATTTACCTTTTACCACAAAATAAAAATCTGTAAATCCCGAAAATGAAAGTCATCACTAAAAAAGAATTTGCCAAGGCCACCAAATTGGATAAGCTGAAAATGCCTGGCCTGGCTGCTTTTTTGATGGAAATTATGAAGATAAACGATGTAAACAAACTGTTTGCACAGGCACAGCCCAAGCAAGGCCCCGAATTTGTTGACGCGATTTTGGCAGGAATGGGCGTTGAAGTTGAATTTGACGAGAACGAACTCAAAAACATTCCTGCAACCGGTGGTTTTATTGCCATTGCCAACCACCCTTATGGCGGCGTGGAAGGCATGGTTTTGCTGAAGATATTGTGTATGGTTAGGCCGGACGCCAAGTTGATGGCCAACTTTTTGTTGAAGAAAATCCCAAACCTCAGCGATTATTTTATTGCCGTAAACCCTTTTGAAAACATTGAGCATTCTTCAAGCATCAGCGGCATCAAAAATACTTTGGAACTGCTGAAAGGCGGGACGCCGATCGGAATTTTTCCTGCGGGAGAAGTTTCAACTTATAAAATTGAAAATCAGGAAATCACAGACAAGCAATGGCACCCCGTGGTGGGCAAAATCATCGCCAAAGCTAAACTTCCGGTTGTGCCGGTTTATTTTCATGGCAACAACGGTTTGCTTTTTAACTTGCTCAGTTTAATTCATCCAACGTTGCGTACTGCAATGTTGCCGGCAGAATTGTTTAACAAAAAAGGGCATAAAATTAAGCTTCGGATTGGCAAACCGATCAATTTAGACGAAGTTCCTTACGCCGGCAATACCACTAAACTGTTGAATTTTCTTCGCGCAAAAACTTACGCTTTGGGCACAGGCCTGGAAGAAGAAAGAAAGCTGTTTAACCCGCGCAACTTGTTTAAAATCAAAAAAACAGCAGAACAAATTGCTCCGCCTGTTGCCATTAATTTGATGGAAAAGGAAGTTGAGGCATTGAAAGAAAACCATTTGGTTTGGGTTGAAAAAAACTACGAGGTTTTTATTTCGCCGCCTTCGCTGATCCCAAATATTTTAAAAGAAATTGGCCGGTTGCGTGAAATTACTTTCCGGGAAGTTGGCGAAGGCTCAAACAAAAGTTCCGATCTGGACGAGTACGATATTTACTATAACCATTTGTTTATCTGGGATATCGAAACCAAGATGATCGTAGGTGCTTACCGCATTGGCAAAGGCGACGAAATTTATTACAGCCTGGGCAAAAAAGGCTTTTACACGGCCGAGTTGTTTAAAATTAAAGGCGAATTTGCACCGGTTTTAAAGAAAAGTTTGGAGTTGGGCCGCTCTTTTATCCGCAAAGAATACCAGCAAAAACCGTTGCCTTTATTTTTGCTTTGGAAAGGGATTTTGAAATATTTGATTGATAATCCGCGCTACCGTTATTTGATCGGGCCAGTCAGCATCAGCAATAGTTTTTCTAAATTTTCCAAATCTTTAATTGTGGATTACATCAGCAAAAACCATTTCGACCATGAAATGGCGCAATATGTAAAGCCGCGAAAAAAGTTTAAGGTTGATTTTTCCAAGATTGACACCGAGCTTCTTTTGGCAGGCGAAAATTCGTTTAAGGTTTTGGATAATCTGATTTCGGAAGTTGAAACCCGAAACATGAAAATCCCGGTTTTGCTTAGGCAGTACATTGCCTTAAATGCGAAGATCATCTGCTTCAACATTGACCCTAAATTCTCTGATTGCTTAGACGGGTTTTTGGTTTTGGATTTGGAAAAAGTACCGCAGGAAATGTTGGAGAAACTGGGCAAAAACTTATAGGAAAACTATTTTTTACAAAAATTTTTAAAAAGAAAAAGCGATGGCTGCCCATCGCTTTTTTTATTGTTCACCAATTTTATATAGGTAAAAGAAGCATTGCCAATTTCCAACAATACTTCTTTTACCGGCATTTATTTGGCAAAGGCAACCGACCTTGTTTCGCGGATTACGGTTACTTTAATTTGGCCGGGATAAGTCATTTCCGTTTGGATTCGGTTAGAAATATCGGCCGCCAAAACTTCGGATTGTGCATCCGTTATTTTTTCGCTTTCAACCACCACGCGCAATTCGCGGCCGGCTTGTATCGCAAAAGTTTTTTCTACGCCGGGGTACGACATCGCCAATTGCTCCAAATCTTTCAAACGCTTGATGTAGCTTTCAACTACTTCGCGCCTTGCGCCGGGCCGTGCTCCGGAAATCGCATCGCAAGCCTGGATAATGGGCGAAATCATGGAAGTCATTTCAATTTCGTCGTGGTGTGCACCAATGGCGTTGCAAACTTCCGGGTTCTCTTTATATTTTTCGGCCAGTTGCATCCCCAAAATAGCGTGAGGCAGTTCCGGGTTGTCATCAGGTACTTTACCAATATCATGCAGCAAACCGGCACGTTTGGCCATTTTCACATTCAAACCCAATTCTGCTGCCATGGTTGCGCAAAAATTGGCCACTTCGCGCGAGTGCTGCAACAGGTTTTGGCCGTAAGAAGAACGGTAGCGCATCCGCCCAACCATCCGGATCAACTCTGGGTGCAGGCCGTTAATGCCCAAATCAATCACCGTCCGTTCGCCAATTTCTACAATTTCTTCTTCAATTTGCTTGCGTGTTTTGGCAACCACTTCTTCAATCCGGGCCGGGTGGATACGTCCATCAGTTACCAAACGGTGCATTGCCAAACGTGCAATTTCCCGCCGCACGGGATCAAAACCTGATAAAATAATCGCTTCCGGCGTATCGTCTACAATAATTTCGATCCCGGTTGCCGCTTCTAAAGCACGGATATTGCGGCCTTCACGGCCAATAATCCGGCCTTTTATCTCGTCATTTTCAATGTTAAAAATTGAAACTGTGTTTTCAATCGCACTTTCTGTCGCCGTACGCTGGATCGTTTGGATCACAATTTTCTTGGCTTCTTTTGATGCCGTTAATTTTGCCTCGTCCACAATATCCTTGATCTGGCTCATGGCTTTGGTACGCGCTTCTTCACGCAGATTATCAACCAACTGGTTCTTTGCTTCCTCTGCCGAAAGCCCCGCAATAGCTTCCAATTGTTGCACATGCTGCAATTTAAGCTGCTCCACTTCTTCCTGTTTCTTCGCGGCCTCTTCCTGTTTTTTGATGGCCGCTTCCGTTTGTTTTTCTAAGTTTTTGCGGGTGTTCTCTACTTCCTGGTCACGGCGGCTGGCATTTTCCATCTTTTGGTTTAAAGATTGCTCCTTTTGCTTCAGCGAGTTTTCGCGCTGGTTGATGGCGTTGTTCTTCGTGTTTACTTCCTGCTCGTGTTCGGCTTTTAATTGTAAAAACTTCTCTTTGGCTTCTAAAAGTTTGTTCTTTTTTAAAATCTCCGCGTTGTTTTCTGCGTCTTTTAAAATCTTTTTTACTTTGGTTTGCGCCGCCGCTTCCTGGCTGGTAAACAATTTACGCAACAAGTAGCGGCCAATTACAATGCCGAGGCCGGTGCCCAGCAATAACCCGATTACAATATATAGTACATTCATTTTTAAACAGTTATTAAGGTATATAAATAAAAAAGCCGTTGTTAAATTTAAGTTTTGTGCCTGCCATGCCCCTCAAAATTACCGGGTAAAAGAAGCATTAAGCCCCGCAAACCAGTAAATTAAAGCATTACAAAAATTGAAAACTTAAATCTAAAACGGCAAAGCCAATACTTCTTTTATCGGTATAAATTAGGCGTTCGAAAAGAAATCCGACAGCAAACGATCCAACTGATAAACTTTTTCGGTAACTTCTGTATCTTCTACCATCACCTTTTTTTCTGCTTTCAGCGAAGTTGTTGCATAATGCAAAACACACATCGAAAGCAAATCCTGTTTATCTTTTACCGCATAATTTTCCTGGTATTCTTTTATGCGGTCGTTTATCAGTTTGGCTGCCCTTCTAATCACTTCCTCTTCTTCCATGTTCACTTTTAAAGGGTAAACACGGTCTGCAATATTTATTTTGATGGAAATATCTCCCATGAAATCCGTTTCTTTAAGTTGTCATTTTTTTAACAACACAATGCACTTATCAATTTCCCGCACAAATTCGTTAATTTTTTGCTTGATATCAAGACTTTTTTCGTTCGTCTCCGAAAAACTTTTGGCCAGCTTCAATACACGAAGCTTCTCTTCCAGCTCTTTGTTTTTTTCACGACCGTCCGCCAGCGACGTATTTAACGCCAAGTTTTCTGATTTCAGCAATTCATTTTCTTCCTGCAAAGCCGCACAAAGCTCAATCAAGCGCTCTGTTTTTTCAACAACTTTAACCAATTGTTCGGCTACTACAGACATTTTAAAATTGTAACAGGTTTAGGGTTTAAAGTTAATATTAGTTGTTTACAATCCGCAATTTAAGCGGCAGCAATTTGATCGCCTTACTTCCGCACTTCGGCGCCTGCTTCTTTTTGCAGGTTAAAAGCTACTTTTTGCATCACCGCGTCAATCGCTTTATCGGTCAGCGTTTTCTCTTCGTCCAGCAAAACAAAGCTTAATGCGTAAGATTTTTTTCCTTCGGGAAGTTTCTCGCCTTTGTAAACATCAAACACGTTCACTTCTTTGATCAGCTTCCGGTCGGCTTTCAAAGCAATTTGTTTCAACTGATTAAAGGTGATCTGCTCATCAATCAACAAAGACAAATCCCTTTTTACCGACGGGAATTTCGGAATATCCTGGAACACAATTTTATTTTTGCCGATCTGTTTCAGCAATAAATCAAAATCAAAATCTGCAAAAAATACGGGCTGGTTTACGTCTGCTTTCTTCAGTTCCTTTTTCGCGACAGCACCAAAAGTTACCAAAGTTTTGCTGCCTGATTTATAGCTTAAACCATAATCCAGTAAATGTGATTCTGCTTCTTCCACAATCAAATTGTTTACGCCTGCACGTTTTAGCAAAGCATCCACTACTGCTTTTACCTGATAAAAATTGACCGGTTTTTCTTTTTGGTTCCATTGTTCCGGTTGATCGCTTCCGCTTAAAAAAACCGACAAACGGTGTTGCTCCGAAAATTTTTCCTGATACTGGTGATAGATTTTCCCAAATTCGTAAAGCTTCAAATTCGGATATTTTCGGTTCTGGTTGTACGCGATCACTTCCAAACCCGAATACAAAAGCGTTTGCCGCATCACATCCAAATCGTTGCTTAACGGATTTAAAATTTTAACGGCCGTTTCCAAGTTATCCGAATAAGCAGATTTGGTAAGCGAATTGCATAAAATTTCATTGAAACCATTTGCAGAAAGCAGATCGGCCAATTGGTTTTGCACCAAATCTTTGTCCGGTTTTGCAGCGTTGTTTAACGAAGCACGGATTTGACTTGGAATCTCCACATTGTTATAACCGTAAATCCGCAAAATTTCCTCGATCACATCTACTTCCCGCGTTACATCAACCCGATATGGCGGAACTTCAAGCGAAAGCCCATCTTCAGTTTCGGCCGTAATTTTAATATCCAAAGCAGTCAGGATTGATTTGATTTCCTCAATAGCAATTGATTTTCCTATTAGCCGGTGAACATGCTTGTACAAAATTTGCACGGTAAAAGAAGCAACAGGCGCCGGATACAAATCAGAAACTTCGGAAGAAACCGTTCCGCCAGCCAATTGCTGAATTAAAATCGCCGCATGTTTTAAAGCAAAAACGGTGATGTTGGGATCCGTCCCGCGCTCATAACGAAAAGATGCGTCTGTTTTTAAACCGTGCCGTTTAGCCGTTTTACGAACAGAAACCGCATCAAAATAAGCGCTTTCCAGAAAAATATTTTTGGTTTGATGGGTAACGCCGGAATTGATCCCGCCAAAAACGCCGGCAATTGTCATCGGTTCTTCGGCGTTGCAAATTATCAAATCATCTGCTGATAATTTCCGTTCCACGCCGTCCAGCGTTTTAAAAATTGTTCCTTCGGCGCAGGTTTTAACGATTACCTTATTTCCTTTGATCGTATCCGCATCAAAAGCGTGCATCGGCTGGCCCAAACCGTGCAAAATATAATTGGTAACATCAACAATATTATTGATCGGGCGGATGCCAATCACACTCAACTTTTGCTTCAGCCAATCCGGAGAATCCTTCACTTCGATACCAGAAACAGTCAGGCTGGAATAACGCGGACAAGCTTTTGCATCGGCAACTTCAACCGCAATGGGCAACACCAAATTTTGCACGGTAAAAGAAGCATTATCGGGCAGCTCAATTTTTGTTTTAAGATAAGCCGCAATATCGCGCGCCGTACCCAAATGCGAAGCGGCATCGGCGCGGTTTGGCGTTAGGCCGATCTCGAAAACGTAATCATCTTCCAACTTAAAATAGGCTTTTGCCGCTGATCCGATTTCGGCATTTTCATCCAAAACCATAATCCCGGCATGGTCTTTTCCGAGTCCAATTTCGTCTTCGGCACAAATCATCCCTTCCGAAACTTCTCCCCTGATCTTAGATTTATTGATTTTGAAAGGTTCTCCGGCAGTTGGATAAACGGTTGTTCCGACAGTTGCCACCACCACTTTTTGCCCGGCTGCCACGTTAACGGCGCCGCAAACTATTTGCAGTTCCTGGCCGCCTGCATCCACTTTGGTAACCCGCAACCGATCAGCATTTGGGTGCTGCACACATTCTTTTACATAGCCAATTACCAAACCTTCCAACCCGCCGGGCACGGCCAGTACTTTTTCCAGCGATTCTACTTCCAATCCAATACCTGTTAAAATTTGCGAAATTTCTTCGGGTTTTTGGGTAATGTTGATATATTGTTTAAGCCAGTTGTACGAAATCTTCATGCTTGATAGGAACGAAAAGGCACAAAGATAGGAAAACAAGGTGAAAGGTTGAAGGGCGAAAGGTAAAGGGCGAAAGGTAGAAGCTGAAAAAAGTAAAAGGCGAAGGGTGGAAAGGCGAAAGGAAGAAGGACAGGTAACCTTTTACCTTTCAACCTTTTACCTCAAAACCTCAACTCACATCAACCCTTCATCAGCAAAACTGAAATAATGTTTATCCGTAAAAATCAAATGATCGGGAATGGCCAAATCCAACAAAGCACTTGCGGCCCGCAGTTTTTTGGTCAAATCGAGATCGGCCTGGCTTGGTTTTAAATTGCCCGAAGGATGGTTGTGGGCGAGGATGATTGAAGCGGCATGGTTTTCAATCGCGGTTTGAAAGATAATTTTCGGATCGGCTACGGTTCCTGCCTGTCCGCCTTTGCTGATCAAATGCCGGGAAAGTACTTTATTGGCGCGGTTGAGCAGGATGATCCAGAATTCTTCGTGGTTCAGATCGGCAAAATAGCGGTGCATCAAATGGAAAACATCTTTGCTGCTGCCAATTTTTTCGGTGGTTTGGTGTTCGGTTTCCTTTCGCCTTCGGCCCAGTTCCAAAGCGGCAATAATGGTAATGGCTTTGGCTTCGCCGATACCTTTAAATTTGGAAAGATCGTTGACAGAACCTTTTCCGAGGGAATTTAAATCACCGGCATAATGCAGCAAAATACGCTTGCTTAAATCAACAGCAGATTCGTTCGGGCTGCCGGAACCAATTAAAATGGCAATCAGTTCGGCATCGCTTAAAACCCTTCGGCCTTGCGCCAATAGTTTTTCGCGCGGCCGGTCTTCTTCTGCCCAAGATTTAATGCTGATTTTGGCTTCGTAATTTTCCATTTGCTAAAAATGGAATAATTTTAACTATTACGAAAATATGTGAACAAAAAAAGAGCACCTGAATAATCAGATGCTCTTTTTATCGTATAAAAATTGTTGTTGCTTATGCCAAAGCATTCACAAATTTAGTCAGTTTTGATTTGTTGTTGGAAGCTTTGTTTTTGTGGATCACGTTTTTCTTCGCCAAACGGTCTAACATCGAAATTACCCTTGGCAACAATTCAATAGCTTCTGTTTTTACCGTTGTGCCTCTTAATCTTTTGATTGCGTTGCGGGTTGTTTTAGCCTGATATCTGTTGCGCAAACGCTTTGTTGCGTTAGCTTTTACTCGTTTGATTGCGGATTTATGATTTGCCATTGTTCAGCGACTGTTCTTTTTTTATTTAAGGTTGCAAATATAGCGTGATATTCCAATAAATCAAAGCCTATTTTAATAAAATTATAGCAATGCTGTTTTTAGCGGTACTTTTTTCAAATTCAATTGTTAAGCATTACGCCCAAACCTAACTTCAAAGCATCCGATGTTGCCCCTTTTGAACCTTTAAACATAACGGTATAAATTCTACCATTGTTAAAAGTTTGGTTAAATGCTGTTGTAACACCAACGCCGGCCGTACTTCCGGGAACCTTGAAAGTAGCACGGATACTGTAAGTGCCGGCAGCAACTTCAACATAATCACTCACTGCCGTATAAGCAAGTGCAGAAAAAACAGTGTTTGTGTTTAGCATCAAATCAACACTTGGCACATCGGCAACGGCATGTACAAAACGGATTTTTGCTTTTCCCGGTGATGGCACGTCTAGCTTATCCTGGGCATAAAAAGCAGTTACATTATTGGTAGAAGTTTGCCCCGTTACAAAAACCGAATAATAGGCATTTGCGCCCAAACTTACCGGAAAAGTGGCCAAAGTTGTGCCTGAAGCAGCGGCTTTAACCTCGCCCGTTTGGTTGCCGGCAATGGTAGAAAAATAACCGGAAGAGTTGCCGTAGGCCACCGGCGCAGTAGTTTTTAAATTGCCCGACAGAAAGAGATTGACCGTTCCGGCATCCGGACTGGCGTTGATGGCTTGTACAGAAGTGGTGGCCGTGCTGGTGCTTTTTTTGCAGGAAGAAACCGCGGCAAAAGCCATGATTAAAACAGCAAAACAACAAAGCCGGTTAAATAAAATTTGAATGCGCATAAATTAATTATTAAAAATTTTTGATCGTTTAAATTGAACCCTAAACGCAAAGTTGCCCTTTTTCTTTCAAAATAAAACCAGCAACCGGTTTAAAAACTTTGGCCGCCATTCTAAAAACCTTAAATTCAATAATTTAATTTTTAAGAAATTAATACTGTTTTTATCATATAATTTTTGGATTTTTAGGCTTTCCTTCCGCTGCTTCCATAGCGTTTCTACTTAAATTTCATTTTATGAAAAACAAGGTTTGCATGCTCTTTTTATCGGTACTTTTATGGGTTTTGTGTTGCAGTTGGGGTTTCTTCGGCCACAAAACCATCAACCATTCGGCCGTGTTTATTTTGCCGAAAGGCATGGTTGGTTTTTACAAAAACAACCTGGCTTATTTAACTGAACATGCAGTTGACCCGGATAAACGCCGTTACACCGATTCGTTGGAAGGCGCGCGCCATTTTTTGGATGCCGACCGTTATGGCAAAGCCCCTTTTGACAGCATTCCTGAGCAGTGGAACACGGCGGTGGAAAAATATTCGGCCCGAACTTTAAACAAAAACGGCACCGTTCCCTGGACAATCCAGCGCAATTATTACCGTTTGGTGCAGGCTTTTAAAGACCGCGATTCCATCAAAATCCTAAAGTATTCTGCCGACCTGGGCCATTATGTTGCCGATGCGCACGTACCGTTGCACATGACAAGCAATTATAACGGACAATTGACCAACCAAATTGGCATCCATGCTTTTTGGGAATCGCGGTTGCCCGAACTTTTTTCCGGCCGTTACAATTATTTTGTTGGAAAAGCAGTTTACATTGATGACCCGTTGAAGTTTGCCTGGAAAATCTGCCGCCATTCTTATCAATCATTGGATTCTGTTTTGCTGATGGAAAAAAAGCTACAAAATTTTCGGGCCGACCAGAAATATACTTTCGTGCGAAACAACAACAAGATCGTCAGAAATTACTCCGAACCGTATGCCGCCGCTTACCACGATTTGTTGAAAGGAATGGTAGAAAAACAAATGCGCGCTTCTATCCTTGCGGTTGGCAGTTATTGGTTTTCGGCCTGGGTAGATGCCGGGCAGCCAAATTTGAAAGGCATGGTGAAGCGGGAATTATCGGAAGAAGAAAAAATGAAGGAAAAGCTGGAAGAATACCGTTTTCAAAACGGCAGGATTTTGGGCAGGGAAGATTTGTAAACCGGAAATTGTTGTGTTGGTTGCGTTATGAGTTTATCAACAATTAGCCACAAATCAAAAAGCTAACTTTGACTGAATGCAAACTGCTGATTATTTTTTGCCAATTGTCCTCTTAACTGGCGTTGCCCTCAGCGTTAAATTTCATAAACTGACCCTTCCCGCTGCTTTAACTGCTGCTTTTTTAGGCGTTTGTTTGTACACCGGCGCAGGGTATTTTGGCATTTTAATGGCCGCCGTACTTTTTTTGATGGCCACCGCAGCCACCGCACAAAAAAGCACGGTAAAAGAAGCATTAGGCGCAGCCGAAAAAAACCAAGGCCAGCGGACAGCCGGACAAGTTTTGGCCAATGTAGGCATGGGCGGATTGATGGGTTTGCTATGCTTCTTTTACCCAGCAAAAATTGGTGTGCTTCGGTTAATGATGGCGGCAAGTTTGGCTTCTGCCGCTGCGGATACCGTTTCTTCGGAGTTGGGAACGGTTTACGGCAGGCACTTTTACAATATCATCAGCTTAAAACCAGACCAGCGCGGCCTGGATGGCGTGATCAGTTTGGAAGGAACGCTTTGCGGATTTGCTGCAAGCGTAATTATCGCTACAGTTTATGCGCTAAGCTTTGGCTGGAATTTAAATTTTTGGTGGATCATCATTTCCGGAACAGTTGGAAACTTGGCAGATTCCGTCCTCGGTGCAACTTTGGAGCGAAAAGGTTATTTGGGGAATAATGCCGTTAACTTTTTAAATACTATTGTTGCGGCTTTGGTTTCTATGATGCTGTTTTTATCGGCATAAAATTAGTGGTGGCAACTTGAGTTGTTCACGCTTTTTCTTTCCTGATTACCCAAACATTTTCATGCACATCCGCAGCAAGCAAACCTTGTTTAAACGCTTCGTTATCTGCAAAACTTAATTGTGATAATAAACGGGAATCGTACCGAACCGTAAACTGCTCTTCCTCAAAAGGCCAGGGTTTTACGGTTAAGGTTTTTTCATCCAACCGAATCAACTGATGCGCTTGCCGGTGCGGGCCGCTGCCGATTTCCACGCTTCTTTGCTCCGGCTGGTATTGTTGCTGGCAAACCAGCAGCGAAAAAGCATCTGCCCATTCCAGCAAAGCGTAAGTTTTTTCGGCTTCTTCCAAAGTAATATTGAGCGCTTTTCGCCATTCAGTCCGCAGCGTTTCCTGTTCTGCCAAAAAAGCTTTTGCTTCTGGATTTGTCTGTGCTTCTTTTACATGCAAAAAATTGATGTGCATGGAAGTAAGCAGCGCGATGTAACGGCTTTTGCTCAAACTAAAATCAATCATTTGCCGGCAATGCGCCAGCTCGAAAGTTTTCATTTTGAAGTTTACCGGGCCGCCGCTTTCGGTAATTAAATCTTCTTGCTCCAATTCGGTTTGCGCGTCATCATGTTCGCCGATGGCCAAAAGCGTTTCCGTCCAGCGTTGCGGCCGTTCCTGTTTTTTCCAATGCGCTGCAATTTGTGCCGCTAAACTGCCATGCGCACGTTGTAAAATTATTTCCCAGCCGGTTTCGGTGTAGTTTACGATCATTATGTTTGCTTCAACCTAACTAAAATTAATTAAATTAGGTTTTGGTTTGGAGATAGAATAACTATGGAAATTATTGTGGATAATGGTAACGCATGGAAATAACAGTGATTATTCCCTGTTCAACTTCATAAACCAACCGGTGTTCCTGATTGATCCGGCGAGACCAGTAACCGGATAATTGATGCTTTAATGCTTCCGGTTTACCAATACCAGTATAAGGGTTTTCCTGGATAGCTGCCAACAATTGGCGGATCCGTTTTAAGATAATTGCATTTCCGCTTTTTTGCCAATAGGCTAAATCAATTAAAGCTTCTGCCGTAAAATTTACGGTTTGCATATATCGTCCAAATTCAGCTTTGTTACTTCGCCGTTTTTACTTTGCTCGATAGACTTTTTTAAATGATCTGCATTTGCAGATGAAGACAACAAGTATTCGGTATCATCTGTCTCATCACTTTTATACTCTACGTGTAAAGCGTCTAAAAAAACACGGATAGCCGTTTCCTGGTCAGAAGTTGCAGTATGTATGGTTATGGTTGCCATAGTATCAAATATACGTTGTATGAAAGGTTTCTCCAAGTAAAAATGTTTGCAAGATGCCAAAACCCATTACTTTTCTCAGCCCTTCAACTCCTTCATCAGTTTATCAAATGCTTCTTTTAGCACCAAATAATCCTGCTCCAACTGGGCAACGCGCGCTTCCAGTTCGCCAACCGAACGGCGTGCCGGTTCCTGCGGCAGTTCTTCTTCCTCCAGCACCACTTCGCCGCCTAATAAATGTGCGTAACGCACTTCTTTTTGCCCCATGCGGCGTGGCAGTTGCTGCACAAACTGCATTTCGGGCCGGGCGAGTTTTTCTAAGACCGTTTGCACTTCTTCCAACGATTCAAACTCATACAACCTGCCGGAATTGCTGTTCAATTCGCCGGGCGTTAACGGTCCGCGTAAAATCAACAAACAAATGACGGCCACTTCGGCCGGAACAACCGGAAAAACAATGGCAAAATTGTGTTTGTATTTTACGGCGCGTATCGAGCCGCCAGTTGCCGTAGAGATCAAACCTTTTTTCTTGAGCGAATTTAACGCTTCCACCACCGTTCCTTCATCGTAATCAACCACTGGTTTTCTCGAAGATTTTTGGTTGCAGGCGATGGTCAGGCTGTTCAGCGTCATCGGGTAATAATCGGGCGTGGTTTTGCTTTTCTCCATCAACGCGCCCAAAACGCGCAGTTCTTCGGCTGATAATACGGGAATTGTGATTGGTGAATCCATTTTTTAAAAGTACTGATCTGTTTGCTGCTACAAAACGCATTTTCAGAATTTTAATTTGACATGAAATTTAGGTGGATAAAAGAAGCATTCAACATAGTACTTTATCTCAAGCTATCATAAATATAAACGTTAATAATTTAATGTTTTATTTTAAACATTACTTGTTTTGATTTAATTATTGTTTAAGTTTGAGAAAAATCAAACATCATGAAATCATTAAAAACCAACCGCATTTTTGTATTGATCTGGGTAATGCTTGCCTTATCAGTTTTGGCTTCAATATATGTATTACTTCCAAGTATAAAATACTTTTCGAAGTCTCATTTTCCATTTTGGGTTATGTTGATTAGAATGGTAAACATATGTATTTTGTTAATTATCAGTTTTAAATTATGGAAAATAGTGAAAGCTTATACCGATAGAAATAAATGGCAGCTTAATTTTTATCAAGAAATAAGACAAATTGGTTGTTTGGCAATCGTACTTACTTTGCTTAGTCCTATCATTGAGATTGCAGCAAATTCATTTTCTTACGAATTCATTCCTAAACTTAATACTCAAGAATTTGCAACATATTTTGTATCCGAATTTTTTTTACTGATTTTAATACGATCACCTGCGATGTGGGTACTCACCCTCAGCATTTTCTTATTTGCTGAACTGCTGCAAATCGCCAATCAATTTAAAGCAGAAAACGAATCATTCATATAATTATGCCAATTATCATAAATTTAGATGTGATGATGGCCAAGCGCAAAATGTCGTTGAATGAGCTGTCGCAAAAAGTTGGTTTAACTACGGTTAACCTTTCTATCCTTAAAACTGGAAAAGCAAAAGGCGTGCGTTTTGATACATTGGAAGCGATTTGCAAAGTTTTGGATTGCAAGCCGGGCGATATTTTGGATATGGGGTAATTGGATCGCAATTGATTTTATGCCGATAAAAGAAGCATCTTAAACCGCAGCAACGTATATTTAGACACTAAAATACATCCATGACTTCATCAACTTTAGATTATGCCAAACGGCTAAAAGCTATGGCGCATTTGGGTTTAACTTATGCCAATAACGAGTACGACCGGGAGCGCTATCACGAACTGGAGCAGATCAGTTTAGAGATGATGCAGCAGGTTTCCGGGCAGCCGCTGGCAGAAATCACAGCCTATTTCAACACAAAAAAAGAATACATTACGCCTAAAGTTGATATCCGGGCCGTGATTTTTAACGATCAAAAACAGTTATTGCTGGTACGCGAAAAGGCCGACGGCAAATGGTCGTTGCCTGGCGGTTGGGCAGATATTGGCTTTTCGCCGAAAGAAATAGCGGTAAAAGAAGCATTGGAGGAAACCGGGTTCAACGTAAAACCTGTGAAATTGCTGGCCATTTTTGATAAACGCTGCCATCCGCACCCGCCGCAACCGGATTATGTTTATAAAATTTTTATCCAATGTGAAATTATCAATGGCGAAAAAACAGAAGCTTTTGATATTATGGACGTGGGCTTTTTCAATCAAAATGCAATCCCAGGTTTATCCGAAGACCGTGTGCTTCCGGCACAAATCAACCTGATGTTTGAATATTTGGTTGATCACAGAAAGAAGCAATGATGGATTAACCTAACTTCAACACAATATTTATAGGGTAAAAGAAGCATCACACCCAATCCGGTTTAAACAAACCGCATCCGGTTTTTAATGTTTTGTTAATAAAAGCTTTATGTCGATCGAAGATAAAAACATACCCGAGCAGCAAAAAGGCAACCAGTTGGATACGCAGCACGAAGCCGTTTTAAACAGCCGCAAAGAAGCTGAACAGCTTTTTGAATCGGCCAAAAAAAGATTGCTTAATGTTTCCCATTGGGGGGAAATTGCAAACGGTTTTTCATCTTCCTTTAAATTGACAGACCGCAACGGACAGGAAGTTGACCGGCCGGTACAGCAAGGCGACCGTTTCCGCATCAGTTTGCCTGCGCCCGGGCCGCATAGCGGCAACGGCGACGATTGGGTGCAGGTGGAAAATATCCAGGATGAACGGGACGAAAACACAGATATCGAAATCATATCCATCCGCGTCCGCCCGGCTTCCGATCCCCAAAACCCAAAACCCGATACTGCCCATTTTTACACCAAAGATGCCACCAGTACGTTTGTGGTGAAGCGCAAAGGCAACACTGTAAGTGCCGAAGTACATGGCCGAAACGAAGTGCCAAACACAGAAGCAACCGGTTTCTGGGATACGGTTAGGCACGTTGTTGTCGCCGTTGGTTCCATTTTGGGCTTGTCCAACCAGCAATGGAAAAACCTGACGGAGGGCCTGCTCGCACCCAAAAAAGACCGGTAAAAGAAGCATTGGCCTTAAACTTAGCGGCCCGTACCTTTTTCTTTCTCGGTCTGCTTTTTTGTCTCGCGGCCCACTTCTACCAATTCGTGTTCTTCTTCTACGGCTTCTGTTTGGGTGGCATAACTCAGTTTTCGGAAACGCCAGATGGCAAAAGCAGGCTCCTGGTAGCGGCCCAACAGTTTAAAATATTTAGGGAAATTGTGCACCTCGTCCAGCAAAAGGCCGGGCACAATGCCGTTGTTGTCCAATATTTCGCGGATGGTATATTCCTTGTCCTTTGTAATCCATATCTCAAAATCTTGGCGGATCTCTTCGGCTTTTTCCGGGTCAATCGTGGCGTTGATGCAAATTACTTTATCTCCTGGTTTCATCGTTTTTTATTTTTTTGGGAAGCAGAAAAAAGCGTTTTCAATCCGTTTCTTCGCTTTGCCCACACTAATTTTTATGTGATAAAAGAAGCATGCCGTCTTTGTTTCTGCTGCTCCAAACTTCGTAATAACGGCAGTAAAAGCGAAAAAGATTTTTACTGGTTTCAATTTTATCTTAAAAATAAAATCAGCTAAAAAGATAAGTCTGTAAGTTATTTTCCTTGTAAAACCTAAAAAAATGGTGCCGGTAAAAATTTATCCAAAACTCTTGTTTACAATTCCTGTTGATCTTTTTTCTTGCCAATTGTAACAATTTCTTTAAAAATCAGCCGTGCCGTGTTTTGCATACAAACAGGAATCAGAAAAAACAGTGTTAAAAAAAGCAGATGGGTTTAAGCAACAAAACTGATTTTGATGCCATCGTTGTTGGTTCCGGGCCAAATGGTTTGGCGGCCGCTATTGCATTGCAGCAGCAAGGGCTTTCGGTGCTGTTGCTGGAAGCGAAAGGCCAGATTGGCGGCGGTTTGCGTTCGGCCGAAGTTACTTTGCCTGGATTTGTACACGATATTTGTTCGGCCATCCACCCGCTGGCTTTGGGCTCGCCTTTTTTTAAAACCTTGCCGCTGGTTGATTTTGGCCTGGAGTATATCAGCCCGCCAATTGCGGCAGCGCACCCTTTTGATGATGGCACGGCCGCCGCTTTATTTGGCACACCGGAGCAAACGGGCATCAAGCTGGGCGCAGATTGCAAAGCTTACCTCAAACTCATCAAACCCTTGGCAAAAAACTGGCCTGCCCTGGCGCCCGATCTGTTAGGCCCGCTTCACTTTCCCAAAAGCCCTTTTAACTTTGCCCGTTTTGGTTTGGATGCCCTGCCTTCTGCTTTGCAAACTGCCAAAAAACTACGGACAAAAGAAGCACGCGGGCTTTGGGCCGGCATGGCGGCGCATGGCATCCAGCCTTTATCGAACTGGGCAACTTCGGCCATTGCGCTGGTTTTGCTGGCAAACGGGCATTTGGGCGGATGGCCGCTGCCCAAAGGCGGGTCCTACAAAATTGCGGATGCACTGGCTGCCTTTTTTGTTTCGCTGGGCGGAAAAATTGAAACTGGTTTCGAGGTAAAATCTTTGGCACAGCTTCCTTCTTCCAAAGCGGTTTTGTTTGATGTTACGCCACGGCAGTTGCTACAGATTGCAGGCCACCGGTTTTCTGCCTTGTACAAATGGCAGCTCGAAAAATACCGTTACGGCATGGGCGTTTTTAAAATTGACTGGGCGTTGGATGCTCCGATCCCTTTTACTGCTGCCGAATGCCATCAGGCTGGGACTATCCATTTAGGAAATACACTGGAGGAAATTGCCGATGGCGAAAAACAAACTTCGGAAGGAAAACAGGCCGAAAAACCTTTTGTGTTGCTTGCCCAGCAAAGCCTTTTTGATGCCAGCCGCGCTCCCAAAGGAAAACATACCGCCTGGGCATATTGCCACGTGCCAAACGGCAGCAAAACAGACATGACGGAAATTATAGAGAAACAGGTGGAACGATTTGCGCCGGGTTTCCGAGAACGCATTTTGGCCAGGCATACCATGGACACCAAACAGATGGAAGCGTATAACCCAAACTACATCGGCGGCGATATCAACGGCGGCACACTGGATATCAGGCAATTGTTTACGCGCCCCGCTTTGCGCTGGTCGCCTTATAAAACCTCGGCCAAAGGGCTTTACATTTGTTCTTCTTCCACGCCGCCGGGCGGCGGCGTGCACGGTATGTGCGGTTATTATGCGGCAAAAAGGGCGTTACATGAAGTTTTTGGGTTGAAAGCACCGCGGCTAAGCTATTGGTGATGCTGTTTTTATCAAGGTTTTTTATAGCCCGTTTCAGCTTTGATACTTCTTTTATCGCATAAAAAATCAGCTTTTAAAATTCTTGCCCTTCAACACCAATTTTTACCTGGTAAAAGAAGTATTGGTTTTTTCATCATTTTCAAAAAATCAGTATTGGTCAGTAAAACATTACCTTCACGGCCTTACTTAAACCCGAATGAATATTACTGCCGAACAAAGCCGCCTGAACGACCATTATTCCAAAAAAAACAACTGGCTTAAATGGGGCCCGTATTTATCAGAAAGGCAATGGGGCACCGTGCGCGAAGATTACAGCGCAAACGGTGATGCCTGGAACTACATCACCCATGATATGGCCCGCAGCAAAGCTTACCGTTGGGGCGAGGAAGGCATTGGAGGTTTCAGCGATGACAAGCAACTGCTTTGTTTGGGCTTGGGTTTATGGAACGGGAAAGATGCAATTTTAAAGGAACGGCTTTTTGGGCTGACCAACAGCGAAGGCAACCACGGCGAAGATGTGAAGGAACTGTATTACTATTTGGACAGCACGCCAACGCACAGTTATATGAAAATGCTGTACAAGTACACGCAGGAAGCGTACCCTTATAGTTTGCTGCTTGATGAAAACCGCCGCCGCGGCAAGCTGGACCCGGAGTTTGAACTGCTGGATACCGGTTTGTTTGACCAGGACCGCTATTTTGATGTTTTTGTTGAATACATCAAAAACGCGGAAGAAGATATTTTGATCCAATATACCATCCACAACCGCGGTGATGGGCAAGCGCAACTGCATTTGCTGCCGCAGTTTTGGTTTAGAAATACCTGGAGCTGGGCCCCGGGAGCGGCCAAACCCAAAATCACACATCTGGATAAAAACACTTTGTTGCTGCAAAACGAAACTTTGGGCAACTATTACTGTCATGTTGACGGTGAGGCAGAGTTCCTGTTCACCGAAAACGAAACCAACAACGAGCGGCTTTATCATTCGGCAAACCAAACCGCTTTTGTAAAAGACGGCATCCACGAACGTGTTGTAAAAAACAATCCGGGAGCAGTAAACCCGCAAAAAGAAGGCACAAAAGCAGCAGCGTGGTTTCAGTTAACTGTTCCGGCAAAAGGAAATGTGCAGGTAAGGTTAAGGCTGTCTAAAAATCATCAGCCAGACCCTTTTGATGGTTTTGATACGATCGTGAACAACCGCATCAAAGAAACAAATGATTTTTATGCCGAAAAACAGAAAGCCGGAGCCAGCGCAGATGAAAACTTAGTGCAGCGCCAGGCTTTTGCAGGCATGTTGTGGAACAAGCAATACTATTTTTACAATGTAAATTTATGGCTAAAAGGAGATACCGGCCAGCCGCCGCCACCAAAAAGCCGTTTTAGCGGACGCAACCACAATTGGAAACATTTTTTGGCAGACCAGATTTTATCTATGCCGGATAAATGGGAATATCCTTGGTTTGCCGCCTGGGACATGGCTTTCCATTGCCTTACTTTTGCAAAAATTGATCCCACTTTCGCAAAAAACCAACTTAATATATTGGTTAGCGCGCACTATATCCATCCCAACGGCCAGTTGCCTGCCTACGAATGGGATTTTAGCGATGTTAACCCGCCGGTACATGCCATGGCGGCCTGGCAAATTTACCAACTGGACAAAGACTTAAATAAAAAAGAAGATGTACTGTTTTTAGAAGGTGTTTTTCAAAAGCTGCTGCTCAACTTTACCTGGTGGGTAAACCAGAAAGACAGCGAAGGCAACAATGTTTTTGAAGGCGGTTTTTTAGGATTGGACAATATTGGTGTCTTTAACCGCAGTGCGCCAATCCCCGGAGGCGGTTTTTTAGAGCAGGCCGATGGCTCCAGTTGGATGGCGATGTATGCCCTCAACATGATGCGGATCAGCATTGAACTGACCATGTACAACCCGGTTTATGAAAACATGGCCATCAAATTTTCAGAACACTTTTTGTACATCGCCGGCTCGATTGCTTATATGGGCGAGGATTCTTTGGGCCTGTGGGACGACCAGGACGGCTTTTATTACGATTTGCTGCGCAAGCCCGACGGCGAAAGCGACCGTTTGCGCCTGCGTACTTTGGTTGGCCTGATACCCATGTTTGCCGTCATTGTGTTTGATGAAAACAAATGGAACAACCTGCCGCGGTTAAAACAGCAGTTGGACGATTTTATGAACCAGCGGCCGGATTTGGTGCGTTTGGTAAGCTATTGGAAAGATACCAAAGGCAACGAGCAGCATTTACTTTCGTTGCTGCGCGGCCACCGCATGAAGCTTTTGCTGCGCCGGATGCTTAACCCGGAAGAATTTTTATCAGATTATGGCATCCGCTCTATTTCAAAAGAATACCAAGAGCATCCGTACCATTACCTCTTAAACGGAAGTGATTACGAAGTGGCCTACAACCCGGCCGAAAGCGATACAGATATGTTTGGCGGCAACAGCAACTGGCGCGGCCCAATCTGGATGCCGATGAATTACCTTATTATTGAAGCTTTAAACAACTTTCAGGAATATTATACCGATGATTTTAAGGTAGAATATCCAACCAACTCGGGCAAATACAGTTCGCTTGCAGAAATTGCACAAGCTTTAAGCTACCGTTTAAAAAGTATTTTTTTAAAGAACGGCCAGGGTGAACGGCCAGTTTTTGGCGGTAACAAAAAGCTGAACCTCGACCCAAACTTTAAAGATTACATCCTTTTTCACGAATATTTTCATGGCGATACGGGCAAAGGCTTAGGCGCCAGCCATCAAACCGGATGGACAGGTTTGATAGCAATCTTATAGAAACAACTTAGCTCAAATTAAAGCAATACTGTTTTTACCGGCCTTATTTATAGTGCATGGTTGATGTCCTGGCGAAATTGCGGCTGCTTGAACAAGAAGAAACAGAGCAGGTTAAGGTAAAACCCAACGCGGCAAATAGTATCAATTTTTTCATGGTTTATTTTTTTAAGTTTTGATGTACAAAGCTTTTTACAAGTCTCGTTCCAACAATAATTATAGCTGATTTTTGCCTTTTTCTGATAAAAGCAACAGCAAAACTGGGAGAAACAGCCCCGTTTGTTGGCGGTGGCGTAGAAGGTTTTCCCCACCTGGTTTGTCTTGAAACGCCAGATGCTTCTTTTACCGGCATAAATTTGGTGCCTGGTTTTATCC
>CAXTKQ010000012.1:0-48313 GCA_964244955.1 uncultured Sphingobacteriaceae bacterium
GTGCAAACCGAATATTCATTGTTTGAAAGAGGCGTGGAAGAAGCCGGAATTTTGGCCACCTTAAAAGAGCTTGGGATCGGTTTTGTTGCTTACTCGCCGCTGGGCAGGGGTTTTATCTCCGGGGAAATAAAAAGCCCGGACGATTTCCCGGAAAATGATTTCCGCCGTTCGATCCCGCGTTTTCAAGGCGAACAGTTTTACAAAAACCTGGACTTGCTAAACGAAATCCAAAAAATAGCCGATAAAAAAAGCATTACGGCATCGCAACTGGCCATCGCCTGGACGATTGCAAAAGGCGCTGTCCCAATCCCCGGAACCAAACGCGTAAAATATGTAGAGCAAAACATTGCGGCGGCCAGCATCACCTTAACCGAAGAAGAACTGAACCATTTGGAAGCAATTGTGCCGTTGGGGCTGGATACCGGAGACCGTTACGATGCAGCTACTATGGCTACTTTAGACCGGTAAATAAAAGGAAATAAGGAAGGCTTTTTTTGCCAGAAAGTTTTCCTTATCTTAATATGCTCAATTCAACTGTTTTTGCCCGATGAAAAAACAAGCTTCGCAGCCTTACGCCATCAATTCAATTTCCGAACTGCACCGCATTTTGGCTTTGCCAAAACCGGAACATCCTTTGGTAAGTGTGATCAATTTAGATGAAATCCAATGCTTTGCCGATGAAAGTTTGAAAAGTGTGGTTTTCAATTTTTATTCTGTTTGCATCAAAAAAGATTTTAAAGGTAAACTGAAGTACGGGCAAAACTATTACGATTTTGATGAAGGCGTGCTGACTTTTTTTTCGCCGGGACAGGTAATTACCACAGAACTTTCGGAAGATTTAAAACTTTCAGGTTACTGGCTCATCATCCATCCTGATTTTATCCAAAGTTACCCTTTGGCAAAAACCATCAAAGGTTACGGCTTTTTTTCTTATGCGGTAAACGAAGCCTTGTTCCTTTCCGAAAAGGAAGAAACGATGATTGCTTCAATTATGAAAAATATCGAACAGGAATATTATTCCAATATTGACCATTACAGTCAGGATGTGATGGTTTCGCACATCGAATTGTTGCTGAACTATGCCAACCGGTTTTACAACCGCCAGTTCATCACCCGCAAAAATGCAAGCAATGATTTGCTGGTGAAATTGGAAAACCTGTTGTCGGACTATTTTGCCAACGGAAAAGTGCGCGAATTGGGTTTACCGACTGTGCATTTTGTCTCCGAAAGTTTAAACGTTTCGCCCAATTATTTAAGTGATTTGTTGCGTATGCTGACCGGCCAAAGCACGCAGCAGCACATCCATAATAAAGTGATCGAAAAAGCCAAAGAAATTTTGACTACCACTTCATTGTCTGTCAGTGAAATTGCTTATCAATTGGGTTTTGAACGCCCGCAATCTTTCAACAAATTATTCAAAAGTAAAGTCAGTATTTCGCCTTTAGAGTTTAAGCATTCGTTTAATTAAACTTCAATTTAAATCAACAATTTACAATTATGAGCCTTGACAATTTTCGCACACTTGGCCGTTCCGGCTTGGTTGTTAGTCCGCTTGCCTTGGGAACCATGACTTTTGGTACGCCAAATTGGGGTTCTGACGATGAAATTTCAGAATCTGTTTTTAATACTTATGTTGATGCTGGCGGCAATTTTATTGATACCGCTGATGTATATGCAAAAGGCCGCAGCGAAACTTTGACAGGCAGTTATATCGCCAACCGCAGCTTGCGCGATAAACTCGTTTTGGCTTCTAAATTTACTTTTAATACCGAAACAGGCAACCCCAATGCAGGTGGCAATGGCCGCAAAAACATCTACCGCGCGCTGGAAGGTTCGTTGCAGCGTTTAAAAACAGATTATCTTGATCTATACTGGTTGCACGCCTGGGATATGGTTACGCCTGTTGAAGAAGTTTTGCAAACCCTTGGCGATCTGGTGCGTGTAGGCAAAATCCGGTACTTTGGGTTTTCGGATATGCCGGCCTGGTACATTGCCAAGGCGGCAACTTTAGCCTTGGCGCACAGCATACCGGGGCCAATTGCCATGCAGGTAGAATATTCGTTGGTAGAGCGTAGTATCGAACGGGAACATGTTCCTGCAGCCCGGGAATGCGGGTTGGGCGTTGTTCCCTGGAGCCCGCTTGCCGCCGGTTTTTTATCGGGCAAGTACCAGCAATCCGGCACAAATGCTACCGGCCAAGGCAGGCTTGCAGGAAGTAACCCTTTTGGCAACTCAAAATTTACCGACCGCAACTGGGCTGTATTGGAGGCATTAAAAACTGTTGCAACGGAAGCGGGCTGTCCGCTGGCACAAGTTGCGCTGGCTTGGGCATCGGCACAGCCACAAATTACCTCGCTTATCATTGGTGCCAGTAAACCCGGGCAGGTAAACGATAACATTGCATCGTTGGCAATCCGTTTAACGCCGGAACAACTTCAAACTTTGAATACCGCAAGTGCTTTGGAAATGGGTTTTCCGTATGGTATTTTTTCGGCACAAGTAAACCGTGCGATCTTTGGCGGTACAAGTGTACAAGGATGGCAGTAGGAAGTAAAGGAACCAACTTTTCACCATACCAATTTTAGGGCGGTAAAAGAAGCATGGGCAATAAAAGCACTTCTTAAAAGCCTTCTTTTACCAGATTTGCACTGTTGGCAACAGCATTGTTATCAACCACAGTAATTTCAAAGTTACAGCAGTATTTAATCAACCCTTTTGTTTTTATTGCGGTAACCAACAGTCCGTCTTTTATTTATGTTTAATGTCCAATACTTTTTATTGATGAACAAAACTGCTTGTTTTTTGCTTGGTAAAAGAAGCATCGGCAAAACGGTTTATCAAGATGGCAGTCTGGCTTGTTGCGGCAATTTTTATAAGCTGATAAATAAAACATAAAAACCAAAGCTTCTTCTTTTTGTTATAAAAGAGAAAAACTAAAGTTTAAATTAAAATTTATGAAAAAATCAATTGCGATACTGCTGTTATCGGCAGGTTTATTTACTGCAAAAGTTTCGATGGCACAAACTACCAGTACCTCGGCTTCTACCTCGTCAAGCTCAAGCACAGGTTCTGTGGCCAATGATACTGCTGCTGTTAATTTTACAACCCAGGCTGCTTTGAGCGATATGCAAGAAATTGCAGCAGCAAAGCTGGCTCTTAAAAGCGCTAAAAAAGCCAGTGTAAAAGCGTATGCCGCCAAAATGATCAAGGACCATACAAAATCTTCGACCGAGATGAAAAGTGTTTTGGCTTCTAAACAGTTTACGCCGCCGATGCCTTCGCCTGCTGCTGTGGCACCAGATGCTATGCTGACCGGCGTTAAAGGCGCACAGTTTGATACCGCTTACATGACGATGATGCTGCAAGACCATGTAAAAGCCGTACAGCTTTTTCAAAATGCGGCAGCTAATGTGCAAGACCCGGATTTAAAAGCTTTTGCAGTAAAAACGTTGCCAATTTTGCAGCAACACTTAACTATGGCCAAATCAATAGCTTCCGAATTAAATATCAAAACAACTGCAATGGGCAAATAATTCCCGGCTGCAAAAGCATTAATTTAAAACCATAAAAAAACCGCGGTCGTTGCTTAAGCTGCCGTGGTTTTTTTGTTGCAATATTTTATGCAGATGCTGTTTTTACAGGTGTTTTTTTAGGCTTGTGTTTCTTCCGGTTCAATGGCCATGTTTTCTGGCAGGTCTTCGTCTGCCACAACGCCCATTGCGCAAAATTTGGCAATCCGCTCGTTCACTAATTCGTCTGCAGGTTTTGCTTTTAATATGTCCAAATCGTTCAGCAAAACTTGTTTTAAAGTATTGATCATGGCTTCCGGGTCCTGATGTGCGCCGCCCAGCGGTTCTTTGATAATGCCGTCAATCAGTTTGTTTTTATACATTTCTGTTGAAGTCAGTTTCAACACTTCGGCTGCTTTTTCCTTGTTATCCCAAGTCCGCCACAAAATAGACGAGCAGGATTCCGGGGAAATCACCGAATACCAGGTATGTTCCAGCATGTAAACACGATCGCCAATACCAATGCCCAAAGCACCGCCCGAAGCGCCTTCGCCAATAATTACACAAATAACCGGCACTTTCAAAACCGACATTTCCATTAAATTACGGGCAATTGCTTCGCCCTGCCCGCGTTCTTCGGCCTCCAGGCCAGGGTAAGCACCGGGCGTATCAATAAAAGTGATGATCGGTTTGTTAAATTTTTCGGCCATTTTCATCAGCCTCAAAGCTTTGCGGTAACCTTCCGGGTTGGCCATGCCAAAGTTGCGGTATTGGCGCATTTTGGTGTTGATGCCTTTTTGGTGGCCGATAAACATCACCGTTTGCCCGTTCATTGAGCCAAAACCTCCAACAATTGCTTTATCGTCTCCCATGTTCCGGTCGCCATGCAGCTCAATAAAATCAGTGCTCATAGATTCGATGTATTGCAAGGTATAAGGGCGTTCGGGGTGGCGCGAAAGCTGTACATTTTGCCAGCCGTTTAAATTACCAAAAACCGCTTCTTTTTTTGCTTGAAGGTTTTCGCGCAGTTCGGTCAGCGTGGGCGACATATCCACCTTTGTTTTTTCCTCTACCTGCTGCACTTTTTCGATCTGCTGCTGCAGCTCTCCAATCGGCTTCTCAAAATCGAATGTAATTTTCATACGTAATTAATGGGCTGCAAAGGTATCGAATCAAATTTGTAATTGCAGGTACTAATCCTACAACAGCGAACCATATTTTTTTAGTTGTGTGGCCGTAAGTTGCGTTTCTGTTTTTAAACAAGCTTGCAGTATGGCGTTCCTGAGTTCGCCCTGGTACAAGCCGTAACGGTTGGTGTAATAGATCAGCAAACCATTGTTCACTTTTTTATAGTTAAAAAGGCTGTCCAGCATTTTTTCATTGGTGATCAAAAAGCCGTTCATCTCTTTCACTTTTCTTTGTAAAGCCGTGTTAATTTGGGTGATGGCTGCTTTTTGCCGGTCGTTTAACTGAAGCTGTTTTTGCCAGCCTAAAACTTTTTCGGGCAAAGGATAGTGGTGGTGGTCGGCCACATCGGCCAACCCACTGATGTTCCGGCTGGTTTTGAAAGCTTCAAACTGGTTTAAAAACGAATCTTTAATAACGTTGGTTTTTGAACGGCTGCTATCAGCCTGTGCTTTAACCGTAGGGGCAGCCAACAAAAAGGACAAGCAAAGCGGGCATAAAAGCCTAAAAAAACGGGAACTCAATTTTTGGTGCATAAAAGAAGCATGTGGATTAAAACAGGGTTTGTGGTAGTTGAGCGATGGATTGTTGCCATAGTTAGGAGACAAACAAAACAAAGCGGGCCAAGTTTTGCAGCAATTTTACACGGTAAAAAAATATAATTTATTTTTTCGGATTTTGTATTTTACTGCTATCTTCGCCTTCCCAAAATCAAAGGTAATTGGCCCGTTCGTCTAGGGGTTAGGACGTTAGATTTTCATTCTAGAAACAGGGGTTCGATTCCCCTACGGGCTACCCGATGGGACAAGCGTAAACCATTACGGCTTGTCCCTTCTTTTTTTAAGCCTAAAGCGTTAGAAATCATTACAAATGATCAAATTCATATCCGTGCCGAGAAAACTCTTTACACAAAATCGGAAATGGTGCCGGTTACAATTGATGTGATCTATAAAAGGTTTACTACACAATTATAGTATCTGTAGGAATAGGTAAATTTGTGTTTAAAGGTTACCAATACTTTTTCAGGTACATAGAAGTTAGATATATCGAAATTACCACAATCTGTAGCGACAGTAAATCGGCCCATAGCATTAGTTATAAGTTAAGTATTTGCCAACAGCAAAACTTTTTCCCCATTAAAATTTTAAAGCATTTAGTTCCCATTATACATTTGAAATGCCAGATGCCCTCCACGCACAAGTTGCCGGTGGTTAATCGAGTTTTTTATATAAGGTTTGTTGTTCCAACTGATAGACCGTACATATTTGTTTCGGACAGAAAGGTTTTTTGCCTCAATTACCAGTGGCTTGCCGCCCGGTAACGCGATCGTTATTTTTTTGAATTGAGGAGCGCCAAACACGTAATCACCGCCAACTGGGTTTACCGGATAAAATCCCATAGCAGTGAAAATATACCATGCAGACATTTGGCCACAATCATCATTGCCGGACAGTCCGTCTGGTTTATTGAGATAAAACTTTTCGTTGATTTGCCTAACCAGCTCCTGTGTTCTTTGGGGCCGTCCAAACAAGGTAAACAAATAGGCAACATGATGGCTTGGCTCATTACCATGGGCATATTGTCCTATCAAACCCGTAACATCACCAATAAACCCATTTCCTTCTTGCACCTCTTTGAGTTTAAACAATGAATCCAGCTTGGCCCCGGCTTTCTGCTGCCCACCCATTAAACGAATAAGGCCGTCAACATCTTGCTGTACAGACCATGTATATTGCCAGGCATTGCCTTCGGTATAGTCGCCACCGGCATCACCTGCGTGCGCCAACTGCAAAACATTAAAAGGGGTGCGCCATTTGCCCGATGAATCTTTGCCTCTCATTAATGTAGTTGATGGGTCCAGCAAATTCTTGTAAAAAGAAGCCCTTTTCTCAAAATAAACTTCATCGCTATGCAATCCGAGTTGGCCGGCTAATTTGGCCGCAGCATAATCATCTAATCCAAACTCCAGTGTTCGTGATACCGATTCCTCTTTAACCAAGTCAAAAGGGAGATATCCGTATTTGTTATAGATACCCCATGATGATTTAAAATGATTAATGGTGAGGGAGTTTTTAATAGCTTTAAAAGCTTTATCTACATCATACCCTCTGAAACCTTTAAGATAAGCGTCAACAATGATCGGAACAGCATGATTACCAATCATACAATAATTTTCTTTGCCCCAAAGCGTCCAGATCGGCAAATAACCGCGCTTTTCGCTATGCAGTAACATCGTGTTCACAAAATCGTTCACCTTTTCCGGGGTTAGTAAAGTATAAAGCGGATGTGCTGCACGGTAGGTGTCCCAAAGGGAAAATGTCGAATAATAGTTTTTGGTTGGACTTTGGTAAACCTGGTTGTCCGGACCACGGTATTTTCCATCTACATCCGCAATATTATTTGGCTGGATGAGCAAATGATAAAAAGAAGTATAAAAACTTGTTTTTTGGTTTGTAGTACCTTCCACGTTAACGCGCGACAGATATTTTGACCAAGCTTTTCTTGCATTATAATGGATTTGATCAAAATCCCATCCTTGTGATTCTGCTTGCAAATTTTTTCGGGCTCCTTCGATACTTACGGCGGATATCCCTATTTTAACTTTTAAAAGTTCGCTAGGTTTCAAATCAAAATCAAAAATATAACGGGGAGCTTTTTCACCTCCGGTAATAGGAATAAGGGTTTTTTGGCTAAAAGGCTTGTTAAAAAGAATTACATAATAATAATTCCTGTCAACCCATTGTTTTACCCTGCTGTAGCCTTCAATCGTATGTTGATCAGGAAAGTTGGTACTATTCTCTAAAACATGCTCCTTCAATTGCTGTTCGGATGATACTAATCCCGATTGCAGATCAACCAGCAAATGGGCAATTTTACCATTTGCTGGAAACGTATATTGATGAAAAGCGGTATGCGCGGTCGCTGTCATTTCAGCCTTAACCCCAAAATCGCTGAGTACAACGGTATAATACCCTGGGCTCGCCTTTTCGGTACGTTTGTCAAAATTACTTTGAAAGTTACCTCTATCCGCACTTCCGGTAAAAGGCTGCAGTAAAATATCGCCCAAATCAGGAATCCCCGTGCCGCTTAGATGCGTTTGCGCAAAACCCCATATTTTCTTGTCTTCATAACGGTATCCCGAACAATAATTCCATCCACCGTTACCTGTTTCCGGGCTGGCTTGTACCATGCCAAAAGGTACCGTTGCACCCGGAAAAGTGTGGCCATTATCTGCAGCGCCAATAAAGGTGTTCACATATTTTAGGTTAGTGGTTGCCTGAGCCTTGGCTGCTTGATAAGTAAATAGGACTGCCGCAGCAAATAACAGTGTTTGTTTGATTGAGATTTTTGTCACTATTTTAAGTTCAATAAGTAGTATTATTCGCTATATAAAAATTTATTGGGCAAGATTGCATTATGTATTTAGCAATAGCCAAATTAATATATTTTTACTTTCATGTTTATTAAAAGCCTGTTTAAAAATTAAATGAAAGGAATATTATAGGTTTAGATAAACCAGTTGGGTTGTTCTTTTTGTAGCAGCGAAACCTTAAAAAGATGTACCCGGCCGATCTGTCAGAAACCCGTGGCAATTTATAAAGAAAACCTTACAGTTAAGGGAAAGAAAAAGGAAGCATAGTTTACCTTCTGTTTGGAACGTTATCTTTTGCTTAGAAGCTGTTTAAATTTATAGCATAAAATTTTGCGATGCTTCTTTTATGCCTATAAAAATGGTGCGCCCGGATATCCTACTGTTACAAAAACTACAAAAAGGCAATGATTTTTATGTGCTAAAAGAAGCATTGCCAATAACTTAAACAAAATTTAAACAGCTTCTTAGCGAAAACAGGCTGTCAGTGGCGGGTGCCAGCTTCAGATTTTGCAAAGCGGCAGTTGGTGTACTACTATTATAAAAAATGGTCTGGTGCAAATTTTTACGATACAGGCTTAAACAGGCCTTAATGCACTGCATTCTTTTTTTTTGATAAGTATACCTATATTAGGTTCCCAAACTTTTGTCGGCGTGATGCCCTTAAAGTTTAATTATCAACCTAAAATGTATAAACCGGCTACCATTAAAGATATTGCGCTTGCATTGCACCTGTCCGCTTCAACTGTTTCAAGGGGCTTAAGCGATAGCTACGGGGTCAGCGCGAAAACGAAAAAGATTATTACAGAATATGCCAAAAAGGTTAATTACCAGTCAAACCCGATCGCTTTGGGCCTTAAAAAGAGGCGTAGCTATTCGATAGGCATCGTAGTGCCCGAATTGGCCAACAGTTTTTTTTCGCAGGCCATAGCCGGTGTTGAATCAATTGCCTACGAGAATGGCTACCATATCATCATTACCCAAACACATGATTCGTCTGAAAGGGAACTGATCAACGTCAACCACCTGGCGCAACGATCGGTTGACGGCTTGTTGATATCCATGTCGTCCGGCACTTCTGATTACAGTTTTTTAAAAAAATTGCATGACAACGGGCTGCCTATCGTTTTCTTTGATCGGATCATCAACGAGATTGAAACTTTTAAAGTTACTTCCGACAATTTCAGCGGTGCATATAATGCAACCGCATCTTTGATCCGTTCGGGGCATAAAAAAATTGCACTTTTGGCAAATGCGCCGCAACTGTCTATTACGAATGAACGATTGTCTGGCTATAAAAAGGCTTTGGCCGATCATCACATCCCTTTCAGGCCGGAGTTGGTTAAAAACTGCTGCAAAGGCGGAAGCGATTATCAGGAGGTGGAAGATGCCGTTAAGGAATTACTGGCCCTGGCCGACAAACCAAATGCGATATTTATCAGCAGCGACCGGATCAGTATCTCGTGCATCAGGGCGTTAAAAAAAATAAAATTTGATCCTCAGAAAATAATGATCGTTGGTTTTTCAAATTCCGACATCGTTGATCTTTTACAGCCCTCTATTTCTTATATCAGGCAAAAAGCTTTTGAGATGGGCCGTACCGCCGTTGAAATGCTGTTAAAGCTTATTAACAGCAAATACCCGATCACTGAATTTGAGACAAAGATATTGGATACAGAATTACACTGGAAAAATGACGGCCTGAAAAATGTATGATGCTTCTTTTATGCCGGTAAATTTTGAATCGGTAATTATTAAGCCTGTTTAAATTTTTGTCATAAAAAATTACAATGCTTCTTTTATGCCGGTAAATTTTGTTTTGTAAGATGCTGTTCCGGTGCGGGAAGTGCAAATGGGCCAATGATTTTTAGGTGCTAAAAGAAGCATGAAGAATAAGCTGAACTATAAAAAAAGCCGCCTCATTTTTTGATGAAGGCGGCCTTTTTTTAAAAGAAAGGTTAGGTTAATACCCCGGGTTTTGAACTAATTTTGGGTTTTTTGCCAGATCTGATTGTGGGATTGGCATCCAGTTCATATAATCCTTGAATATATTATTGTAGATGTTAACGGTTGTGTACGTAGGGACACCTGCAGTATAAACGATTTTAATGCCATATTCCGGGTTAGTCAATACACCTTTAGGGCCTGTTGTAATCAGCCAGCGCCTGATATCGTACCAGCGTTTTTCTTCAAAAGAAAGTTCGATCCTGCGCTCCCTCCTGATATTGGCACGCATATCACTTTGCGACAAGCCTGCCGGAAAATTTGGTAACCCGGCCCTTTGCCTTACCAGTGCCAAGGCGGCATATACGGATGCATCCGGACCTACAGCCTCATTTTGTGCCTCGGCATAGTTCAGTAATACTTCTCCGTAGCGGAAAATTACCCAATTAGACGAACTTGGTGAAGTGGCGAGGCTTGTCTGGCCTTGTATGCTTTCGTCCAGCAGTTTGCGCCCGTAGTACCCGCTGGTGGTAATATCCCCGCCACCTGCCCGCTGGTTATTGCCGCCAACACGGGTGGTAATAATATCGCCCTGCCACGGTGCGCCATCATAAATAATGGACTGATAAAAGCGCGGTTCACGGTTTAAATAAGGATTTTGAGGATTGTAACCTGAAAGGGGATCGGTAATAGGCAAACCGTTTTTCATGGCATAATCATCAACTAAGCTTTGGGTAGGCTGAAAGTTTCCCCAACATTGCACAGTCCCTTTTACTACTACCGGGCCTTCCTGGCCTTCAGCCTTGCTTCCTTTAGAGGGCGGGGCATACTGCTTTGCAAATATAGTTTCGCTATTAAAATTATTTGGGGCCAGAAACTGGGCTGCATAATCGCTAAACAAGGAATAAACTTTCAAATCCATCACTTGTTTATTGGTTGCAGCAGCTTTTGCCCATAACGTTACATCGTTAGTAGTGTTGGCTAAAGGGCTGGCTGCAAAAAGCTCTACCCATCCCTTAAGCGTTAATGCGGCACCTTGGGTTGCGCGTCCGCTTTTATCAATCGTGGCAGGCAAATTAGCAGCCGCAGCATCACAATCAGCTTCAATAAAAGCGAGTGTTTGTGGAATTGTGGCCCGGGCATTAAAAATATCTGTTCCGTCTGTATTATTCAAAGGTGTGGTAATAAGCGGAACACCGCCGTAATTGGTAAATAACAGGGAGTAAAAGTATGCCCTTAAAAAAGTAACTTCCGCAGTGCGTTGCTTTAGCCAAGCTGCTGAAAAATTAGACTTGTTTAAACTTGTTTGTTGGAAAAAGGTATTACATTTTCTGATGTAGGCATAAGTATTGTCCCAGTTCCACAAACCACTTGGTCCGGTAGGAACGTTAGCTGGGGAGATGGAACCATTTCTTACAGTGTTTGCACCGGTATGGGTTTGTTTTGTCCAACTGTTATCAGCGTATGAATCTGTATGGTTATAATCATTTTTTTCATCAGCTAACGAATTATAAATATCGTTTACAAATAAATCAGCATTAGTTTCTGTGCTAAATGTTAGTTCATTTGTTAACTTTCCTTTTGGTGGCACTGTTAAAGAATCATCATTTTTACAAGAGCCAACGGTTAATAAGAGCAGGCCAAGCATGATCATAACCTTGTTATATTCATGTGTGAATTTTTTCAATTTCATATTTTAATAATTAAAACGAAGCATTAATACCTATTGATAGTACACGTTGCTGGTAATAATTCTGATCGCTGCCACTATTTTCAGGATCTACAATTTCCCTCATATAAGGTGTCCAAGTGAATATATTTTGCCCTGCAACATAAATTCTTAATGAACTGATCGTATTATGAAGCATTTTATTAGAGAAAGTATAACCAAGCTCAGCACTTTTCAAACGTACATAAGAATCATTTCTATTATACCAGGAAGAGGTTTGTGTATTATTTGTAGTTGGCGAATTTGAAAGGCGCGGATAAAGTGTACTTGTTCTGTCAGGTTGCCAGTGTTCACTAAAGCTCAATTCTGATGCAGAACCGGACATTACAAAAGGCCAAACTATAAAGTTATTCAACTGAATAGTAGAGTTTGCACTGCCTTGAAATAACAAATCCAAATCAAAGTGCTTAAAACTTAAACGAGGTTCTAATCCATAAATAATACCCGGAGTTTGTGTTTTACCGATAACTGTTTGGTCATTGATATCAATTCTTCCGTCGGGAACGCCATTAGGGCCGGAAAGATCGGCATATTTAATGTCGCCGGGACGAACAATGCCGAAAGTAGGCACGGGTATTCCTGGTTTAAGAACCGGCGATGCGATATTAGGGTTAACAAAATCATTTGCTGAAAAATAACCTAATGCCTGGTATCCAAACTGGGTTCCGTATGGCCGCCCTGTTTGCCGCCTGTTGGGATTATTATAGGTAGAAGCATTTTCAATAAAATTTAATAATTTATTTTTAGCATAAGTGAATGTTCCGGTAACATCAAGCCTTAAGTCATTGGAGAACGTATGCCCGCTTCGCACGGTGAGGTCAATACCATGGTTGCTCATTACACCGGCGTTTACCAAACCTGTGCCAATACCATATTCACCGGGCAAAGCCGCAGTATTACCTATCAGCATATCCGACCTTTTTTCATAAAAATAATCAGCTTCTACGCTAAGTGCGCCTTTCCACAAGGTAGTTTCAATACCGATATCTGATTTGTTTGCCCTTTCCCAGGTAATATTAGGATTTCCCTGAAGGCCCTCACTAATACCTTGGGTAGGGGCACCATTGAGAACTGCCGAATTGGTATTTAAGTTATACGGGCTTAAATACTGATAAGTCAAAATACCACCGCCTGATCTGGGATAAGCACCTGATTGACCGAACGAACCCCTTATTTTTAAATTGTCAATCCACTTAATGTTTTTCATGAAGTTTTCCTGGGAAATAACCCAGCCCGCAGAAAACGCCGGGAAAAACCCATAACGTTTGCCCGGTGCAAACAAATAACTGCCGTCATACCGGCCGGATGCCTGGAACAAGTATTTTTTTGCATAGGCATAATCTATGCGGTAAACGTAGCCGATTTGTTTTTGGCCGGTAGAAAAACCGCCGTTTGTTAAATCGGTTGTGGCCGGGCCGCCATAATCCAGTTCATCAATGCCTAAATTATAATTTATCCTTGAAGCAGTAAATTGTTCATATTTCACTATGCGGGCTTCTGCAACGCCGGTAAAGCCAATATCACTATTACCAAAGGAACGTTGAAAATTTAAAATCCCCTGGTAGGTGAAAGAGTGGTTTTGATAATACTCTTCCCTGAAACTTGGTTTACTGCTTCCCTGGAAACCAAGTACATAAGTATAAGGGTTTGTGTTTTTGTTAACGGTATAAAAAGGGATAGGCGTAGTATAGTTCCTTGTTGTCCCGTTTCGGCTGCCAAACAGCACATCAGGTGCCGCATCATAGCTTGCAACGCCCTTTATGCTTAGTCCCTTTAGCGGTAACTGCTGGGTTATGCTAAATTGGGACTGTGTTCCGGGATTTTCGTTAAATCCGTAACCGCTGTTGTAAATTTCCCCCCAAACCGATTGGGCGATATAGCCTGCACTTAAACCGTTACTATAACGCACCGGAAAATCCGGAGTTTCCCTTTGTGCCTGGTTAATAATTGAACCTGCTCCAACGGAAGGAAAATGCTGGTCTTCTACCCAACTGTTGACTGTAAAATTAACCGTTGTGGTTTTGGTAGGGTTTGAGGTAAGGTTTAATGTGGCATTGTACTTATCCAGGTAAGTAGGGTCCCACATCCCATTTTGATGGGTATAGCCCAATGAGGTAAAATACTTAAAATTATCTGAACCGCCCGAAAGCGAAAGATTATGATTGGTCAATAACCGGTTTGGTTTAATTATTTCCTGCAGCGGGTGTGCGTCTCCATGTACGTCAGGGTCAGAGTGGTCCAGAAATTTTTGCAGATCATCTGCCGTGTAAGGTACACCCGACTGAAAATCATTGATGTTGGCCTCATTCTTCATTAATGCGTATTGATACCCAGTTACAAAAGTAGGCACCCGGGTAGGGTTTTGAATACCAACATAGCCATTGTAGGACAACACAGGCTTGCCCGAATTGCCTTGCTTGGTGGTAACCAAAATTACCCCATTGGCGCCTGCCACACCATACGGGGCCACGGCCGCTGCATCTTTTAATACGGTTAAAGTGGCAATGGTGTTGGGGTCCAGCCGGCTAAAATCACGAGGCACGCCATCAACGATCAACAAAGCTGCAGACCCGCCGATTGATCCTACGCCACGGATCTGGATGCCCGAGCCATCAAAGCCAGGCTCTCCGCTTCCCTGAGTACCGATCAAACCGGAAACCCTTCCAACAAGGGAATTTGTTAAATTTACAACCGGTTTTTGTGCAATGTCAGCAGTTTTTAAAGTAGATACCGCTGCCGTTACCGATGTCTTTTTTTGTGTGCCATAGCCAACTACAACTACTTCGTTCAGGTTGTTGGTAGCCGCCTTTAACCTGATGTTTAAACTTGCCCTTCCGCCTACAGCCGTTTCATATGGGCTGTAACCGATGTAAGAAAAAACCAGTGTTGCATTGTCCGGCACTTGCAGGGTAAAATTTCCGTTTAAGTCGGTAACTGTCCCAATGGTTGTTCCTTTAACCTTTACAGAAACCCCGGGCAAAGATTCGCCCGTTGAACTATCGGTAACTTTTCCTTTTACAGTTGCCGCATTTTGTTTGGCATTACGGGCGGTAGCATAAATTGCTTTAGGCAAAACACCATCCGGGCTTTTGGCATAGCTGAAACCGGAGATACATAAAAGGACAATACCACCCAGGTAAATCTGAGGCTTTTTGACAGGAAGAAATTTCTTAAGTAAAGTCTTTTTCATAATTGTATTTTAATTGAACATGATAAGGGAATAATTTTGAATGTTGGGTAACGATGGTAATTCCTTTTTACTTTCATTGGCTTTTTTTAAAATTATATAATTGTTTAATTGTTATTTGTTTATTAGCAGGTTGGTTGATGCAAATCATTTTTCTAATTAAAACTCAAGTTCATTATTGTTGCAATTTTCAGTATCGTTAAAAAACAAAAACACTAAAAATTATGGTTCAGGCTTTATAAAAACAAATTACAATTAGGCTTAGTTCAAATCAATACAAGCAAAATTGCTAATGCTTCTTTTACCCTATAAAAATTGGTAGGTGCATTAATCTTTATAAATCAAAAACTAAATACTTGCCATTTTTTAGGTGATAAAAGAAGCATAGAAACTTGATTAAGCAAATTTTAAAAAAGCTTTAAATACACATTTTATATCGGTTGTAACATTGAGCCTATATTTAACTATACCCAAAGTACCCAACAAACTTTCTGTTGCACATAACCTGATGGTTATACATCAGGCTTAGTTATAATTGGTTTATTTAACTGGCGGCTATATTAGTCTTTTATGATTGTATAACCATACATTTTTCAATTAAAATTTGCGCAATCGTTACCGATAATTGCTTTGGCCCAATCTTTCTGGTTGCATTAAATTGGTATCGCCGTGCCCTTCTTGCTGCCCACAAGTTAACGGCCGTGAAGGGGTTTTAATTTAGAAATGAACATCAAGTTGGCCTCCTTAAATTGGATGTTTCATTATATTAAACATAAAAAAAAGGCAACATACATAAATGGCTTTACTTAAAAAGATATTGTTATCTTGGCCTCAAAGTATCGGTAATCAAAATGTTTAGGTTGCATCAAACCATTATTTAATTGCATGTTGCAACACAAAAACAGAAATCCAAATAAACCGGGCGTATAGTAAACAAGCTATTGGCTCAAATTGCCAAACAAGGGCAATAATTAAGCATCCAAAAGGAAGGGTTTGGTTAAAGGGCCGATGTTAAAATTGCAATGCTTCTTTTATGCCGGTAAATCCTGCATCCGGATAAAAACAACGGTACAAGAAGTACAATTATACACTGATTTTTATATGGTAAAAGAAGTATTGGCGATAAGGGCGAAATTTATTTGTCCTGTCATCACCGTTACAAACAGCAATAAATAGACGATAAAGCGGTTTCGGTAACGATTGCAAAGTTTTAGTTGGTTATATTCTTTTTTTGTTGACAAGTAGTGATTAATCTTGTCTGCAAGATAAAATGTTGTCATTGTGCAAATATAGCCGGGTTCGGTAATTGTACCGGCAATGAGAAAAGCTGCTGTTATTGATGAGCCTAATAAACAACCAAGCCTAATAATTAACTGATTATGAAAAAAATACTGCTGCAATTATTGTTCACGGTGCTTTGCTTTAGCGCATTTTCACAAGGAACCATTACAAAGTACCTGTCCGGGACAGACAAAGACCATACCTTGCAATGGGATTTTTATTGTACCGGGGGCAGGCAGAGCGGCAAATGGACTAAAATTGCAGTGCCATCAAACTGGGAACTGCAAGGTTTTGGCACCTACAACTACGGGCATGATAAAGTGAAAGCCAATGAACAAGGGCTTTACAAGCACGAATTTTTTGCCGAAAACTGGAAAGGCAAAAGGGTTTTTATCGTTTTTGAAGGGGCGATGACGGATACCAAAGTTATGATCAACGGCAAACAGGCAGGCCCAATACATCAGGGCGGTTTTTACCGCTTTAAATACGATATAACCGATCTGCTTAAGCCGAATGCCCAAAACCTGCTGGAGGTTACGGTAGATAAAACATCGGCAAATGCATCTGTCAATAATGCCGAGCGTAGGAACAGCGATTTTTGGGTATTTGGCGGTATTTTTCGGCCTGTTTACCTGGAGGTTGTTCCCGAAACTTTTATTGATAGGATGGCCGTAAACGCAAAAGCCGACGGCTCTTTCCAATTGGATGTATATCCGCAAAATTTAAAAAACGGAGAAACGGTTGAAGCCCAGGTACAAAAACTAAACGGAGAAAACGTAGGCAAACCTTTTTCTGTTTCCGCCAATACCACAGCAGATCATCTGGAACTAAAAAGTAGCTTTAACAAGCCTTTGTTATGGAGTTCCGAGTTTCCTAATCTGTATCAGGTTGTTGTGGCTATAAAAAGTAAACAAGGCATTGTTCACCAGGTTAAACAAAAGTTTGGTTTCCGTACCGTGGAACTGCGTTTAAACGATGGTTTTTATGTAAACGGTGCTAAAACAGTATTAAAGGGAACCTGCCGCCACAGCTTTTGGCCCGAAACCGGGCGTACACTTAGCCATCCAGTGCAATTACTGGACGTGAAGCTGATGAAGGAAATGAACAACAATGCAGTTCGCATGTCTCATTATCCACCTGACCAGGATTTTTTAAATGTATGCGATTCGTTAGGCTTATATGTGCTGGACGAGCTGACCGGCTGGCAGGCGAAATATGATACCATTGTTGGCCGTAAGCTGGTTAAAGAACTGGTGGTGCGCGATGTAAACCATCCATCTATTATATTTTGGGACAATGGCAATGAGGGCGGCTGGAATACCGGATTAGATAATGATTATGCATTATACGACCCGCAAAAGCGCACGGTTTTGCATCCCTGGTCGGATTTCAACGGTGCCGATAACCATCATTACCCCGACTATAATTATATTTTAAAAACAGTAGCTACAGGAAAAGATGTTTTTTTCCCTACGGAATTTATGCACGGCCTGTATGATGGCGGTGCAGGGGCAGGGCTGGAAGATTTTTGGAACCAAATGATGATATATCCGCATAATGCTGGCGGTTTTATTTGGGCTTTTTTGGATGAATCTGTTATACGTACTGATAAAGGCAATATTTATGATGGTGATGGCAATCATGCACCGGACGGCATTGTAGGCCCGCACCGCGAAAAGGAAGGCAGCTTTTATACCATCAAAGAAATCTGGTCGCCGGTTTATATAGACCTGCAACCAATTGACAAAACATTTAACGGTAAGATAGCAGTCGAAAACAGGTATGCCTTTACCAACCTCAACCAATGCACCTTTAAATGGAAACTGGTTAAATTCCCATCGGCCCAAGAAGAAACCACAGCGGCTATTGTAAAAGCCACAAGCTCGCCAGTTATGCTTAATTTAAAACCAGGCGAAAAAGGTATGTTAAACTTAGCTTTGCCTGCATCCTGGCAAAAAAACGATGCTTTATACCTTACCGCATATGGGCCTGATAAAAAAGAAATTTTTACCTGGAGCTGGGCTATTACTGCCCCGGCAGTTATTGCAAAAAGTATGGTTTCAACGCCAGCTAAATCTGCAATAAAAGCAGAAGAAACAGGCCAGTTGCTTCAGGTAAAATGTGATGGCATAAACTATGAGTTTGATAAAACGACCGGGTATATCCAAAAAGTGGTTAAGCCTACAAGTACCATCTCCTTATCGGGCGGGCCGGTTTTGGCAGGGGTAAGCACGGAGCTAAAACAGTTTACCCACAAAGCTATTGCCGGACAATATATTGTAGAAGCCGACTATCAGGGAGCGGGCTCATTGCATGTGAAATGGACTTTTAAGTCCGGCCAACCTGTTAAACTGGAATATCAATATGCCCAACAGGGAGACACTGATTTTATGGGGATTACCTTCAATTATCCGGAAGAAAAAATTACCGGTATGAAATGGCTTGGCCAAGGCCCGTACCGTGTTTGGAAAAACAGGCTGAAAGGGCAGCAGTTTGGCGTGTGGCACAAGGCATACAACAATACAATTACGGGCGAAACCTGGGGCTACCCTGAATTTAAAGGCTACCATGCTGAAGTTAACTGGGTAACGATCGAGAATAAAGAATCGCCGTTTACTGTTTATACAAGTGATAAAAATATGTACTTTCAAATGCTGCACCCGGGCAGGGAAATGGACGCGCCAAAAAATAACAATGTAGAACCGGCTTTTCCGGAAGGTAGCATTGGTTTTTTAAATGCAATCAGCGCTATTGGCACAAAGTTTCAGGCAGCAAAAGCGATGGGGCCTCAAAGTCAAATAAACCATGCCAACGGCGAACAGATCAGTGGAACGCTTTGGTTTGATTTTAGCCATTAATGATGAATGAAGTGTTTGGTTATATCTTCAATGCTTTTTTTATCGCATAAAAAACATTGCAATTTTCTATAATCCATCGTTCACAACCAGTTTGGGTTTCTATTAAAAATTTATAATACTTCTTTTATGCCTATAAATTTTGTGTTCATATTTTCTATACAATACGAAAAGCAGGACAAATTTTAGGTGGTAAAAGAAGTATAGATGATAAATCGAACACCATTCAAAACAGTTTTATCAAACTAAAAAATTTTATCAATAAAAGAAGTTATCCCTTTTAAGACGACGCTTATAACTAATGATGTACAAACATTGCTACATTATGTACTGTGGGTAAAGAAAAATGTACGATCAATACTGATATAAGGTAATTAAATTGGGTTATTTGTTAAAGCCAAAATGTGATTGCTATATAGTTCGTCAAGAATGAATAGCATTAACCAATTAAATTAGGACAATACCTTATCGTTAATATATGTTATTTATGAAGACCAGTTTTTTTTACTTCCGAACAACCCTGGCAATCTTTATGATGCATATTTTTACTGTTTCGGCTAAAGATTACCCGGCATCTTTTTTTGCCATCAGCCCTGGCGATAATTTTCTTAACACCCGTTCTATTCAATTTGGTATTGATTATATCAGCCAAAACGGAGGCGGAAGGTTGGTTTTTGCTGCGGGAAAGTATTTTACCGGTTGCATCCACCTTAAATCAAACGTAACCCTGCAATTAGATGAAGGTGCAATTTTACTGGGTTCTGTAAACCCGTTTGATTACGACCGGCAAAACACACCTTTTGACCATAACTTTAATACATCCCTTGCCCTTATATTGGGGCTTAACCAGCATAACATTGGCATAACCGGCAAAGGCATTATTAATGGCCAGGGAAAAGAACTTGCTGCCAATGTAGGCGAATTAGTAAAAAAGGGATTGGAAAAAGGCGGTTCGGTAAGCCGCCCAGATGAGGACAGGCGGCCCATGATCATTAATCTTTTTAGTTGTGAAAATGTTACGGTTAAAAACATCACCCTAAAAAATTCGGCTTGCTGGACAGAATGTTACAACCAATGTAAAAACGTAATTGTTGATAGCATACGCGTAGATAGCCGGGCGTTTTGGAACAACGATGGGATAGATATTGTTGATTGCGACGGCTTTAAAGTAAGCAATTCGTATTTTAACGCCAGTGATGACGGCATTTGCCTGAAATCGTTAGGGCCTGATGTCGCCAACCAAAATATTTTGATCCAGAACAACAGCATGACTACAGAGGCCAGTGGTATTAAGTTTGGCACTGCATCGCTGGGCGGTTTTAAAAACATCCGTATATTGAATAACAAAGTGTTTGATACCAACCGTTCGGCCATTGCGCTGGAGGCAGTAGATGGCGCGGTGATTGAAAATATAGAGGTTGATGGCATAAAAGGGGTTAATATTGGCAACGGTATATTTTTACGTGCCGGGGCACGCAAAGGCAACCGTAAAGGCAGGATTGAAAATGTATCCATCCAAAATGTTGATGTTGAAGTACGCACTGAAAAAAACCCGCTTAAAGCCATGCCCGGCGTAGTAATTGCCGGTATGCCAGATCAAATCATATCCAACATTAAGCTTAAAAATATGGTGATAAAACTTCCGGGGGGAGCGGAGAAAGCGTTGGCAAAAATATCTATTGATAACCTTAAAGATATACCTGAAAAGGCAAACAGCTATCCTGAATATTCCATGTTTGGAGAATTACCTGCATGGGGCGTTTTTATCCGCCATGCCCGCAATGTTGAGTTTACAGGGCTATCTATAACTGCTGCTAATGCCGATTACAGGACGGCTATTGTTTTAGATGATGTTCATCAAGCGGCGTTTAAAAAACTAACGGTTAAAGAACCTGAACATAAAAAGACCAGTTACACCAATAACGCTACTGATATTACCTTTCGGTAGAAAAAACCAACAAAAACAGCAATTATATTAGGCACAAAATATACGAAAGTAACAACAAAACCTACTTTTAACACGATTTAAAAACTATAAACTAACCATAAACCATGAATTTGATTAACAAATTTACAGCATGTTTCGTCTTGTTTTTAGCATTGGCCATACAAACCTTTGCTCAAAATAAACCAATTGATCTGATGTCGCCCAACGGACAGTTAAAAGTATCCGTTACTTTGGGAGACAAAATATACTACTCAATAGCAGCTAATAGCCAGGAGCTGTTAACAAAGAACCATTTGGCACTTACGTTAAGCGATGGCATACTTGGCGAAAACCCTAAATTGATATCAGCGAAGAAGACTAAGGGTGAAGAAACGATAAAGCCCTACATCCCATTAAAATTCTCTACCGTTAAAAATAATTACAATGATTTGTTAATGACATTTAAAGGAAATTATGTAGTAGAGTTCCGCGCTTTTGATGATGGCATTGCCTATCGTTTTATCACCAGCAAAAAAGGTAGTGTAGAGGTAATGAACGAGGATTTTGCTATTAATTTTCCATCGGAGTACTTATTGCACTTACAGTTGAACAACGGGTTTAAAAGCGCTTTCGAAGAACTTTACCAACACGTAGAATCAGACAACTGGAAGCAAACGGATAAAATGGCCAACTTGCCGGCTTTAATTGATACCAAAAAAAATTATAAGATATTAATTAGCGAGTCTGACCTTTCTGATTATCCCGGCATGTTTTTGAAAGGCACCGGAAACGGTGCTGAGGGCGCTTTCCCAAAAACGCCGCTCGAATTTGGTCCGGATGGGGACCGCAGCCAGAAAATTTTAAAATCTGCAGAGTACATTGCCAAAACAACCGGGACCAGGAATTTCCCGTGGCGTTATTTCGTAATCACTAAAGACGACAAGCAAATATTACAAAACACCATGACCCTGAAGCTGGCAGCAAAAAGCGTGATTGCCGACCCATCATGGATTAAACCCGGACAAGCAAGCTGGGAATGGTGGAACGATGCTGCACCTTATGGGCCTGATGTAAATTTTGTATCGGGCTATAACCTGGATACCTATAAATATTACATAGATTTTGCTGCAAAATATGGCATCAAATACATTGTTATGGATGAAGGCTGGGCCAAAAGCACAACCGACCCTTATACACCAAACCCAAAAGTTGATGTGAAAGAGTTGATCCGTTATGGCAAAACCAAAAACGTTGATATTATCCTTTGGCTAACCTGGCTAACGGTACATAAAAACATGGATGTATTTAAGACTTTTCACGAATGGGGCATAAAAGGCGTTAAGATAGACTTTATGGAGCGCAGCGACCAATGGATGGTCAACTACTATGAAAATGTAGTAAAAGAGGCTGCCAAATATCAGATATTTGTTGATTTTCATGGCGCATTTAAGCCTGCAGGTTTAGAGTATAAATATCCAAACCTGATTTCGTACGAAGGTGTAAGGGGACTGGAGCAAATGGGCGGCTGCTATCCGGACAACAGCATTTATCTTCCGTTTATGCGCAACGCCGTTGGCCCTATGGATTTTACCCCTGGCGCAATGATCAACATGCAGCCTGAGGTTTACCAAGCAACACGGCCAAACGCGGCAGCAAAAGGCACCCGGGTTAACCAGCTTGCTTTATATGTTGTTTTTGAAAGTGGCATCCAGATGTTATGCGACAACCCTACCCTTTATTACCGTAACCCGGATTGTACGGAGTTTATTACCAGCGTACCAACTACCTGGGACGAAACTAAACCACTTGTGGCCACTGTTGGCGAGGTGGACGTAGTTGCCAAACGTAAAGGCGAAAAGTGGTTTATCGGCGGCATAACCAACGGCAAAGAAAAGACAAGGGAAATGGAGCTAAACTTTGACTTTTTAGAAAAAGGCAAAACCTATACCATGACTTACTTTGAAGATGGTATAAACGCCGGCAGGCAGGCCATGGATTACAGAAGAAAAACCATGCAGGTGAAATCAGGCGATAAAATGACCATTAAAATGGTACGCAACGGCGGATGGGCAGCGGTGCTTAAATAGGCATTTGATTGTATATGCGCAGCCCTTAATTTTAAGTTACTAATTCCGTCGTTTTTGTAGGAATAGGGCCAAATAGTTTTTAAGTGAATATAGTACCCTAAATTTATTGAAACTATAAGGGCTTGTTTAAAATTTTTCTGATGTATTTTATATGCTTCTTTTACCACAAAAAATCATTAGTTTATAATGCTTTTTGTACCGATATAATATTTAAAGACAGAATTTATAGGCATAAAAGAAGCATTATAAATTTTTATGACAGAAATTTAAACAGGCTCTTATTTTTCTTATGATTGGCAAAAATTATCATTACAAATCATTATTCACACTTAGGCCATGGATAAATTTATACCAAAACTTTGTACTGCACTTTTGTTTTTTCTTTCGGTTCGATCCTATTGCCAATCGCTTGATATCACGAAATTTGGGGCTAAAGAAGGAAACGACGTGAACAACGCTGTAGCTATCCACAAAGCGATAGACAAATGCGCCATTAAAGGTGGGGTAGTATTGATACCGCCTGGAAAATTTTACACCGGGACCATTCTTTTGAAAAGCAATGTAACCCTATCGCTAATGAAAGGGGCAGAACTGATAGGGACGCCTATTCTAAAGGATTATCCGGAAAATACCATATCCGTTAAAACCAGGCCGCCCCACCGCCCGCAATGGCCGTCTATGCCCAGCCGAGCATTAATTTATGCCGATGCCGCTGAACACATCAGCATCATTGGCGAAGGCACTATCAACGGCAATGGAAAAGCCAAGGAGTTTAAGACCTAGGATGATGACCCAAGGCGGCCAAAAATGCTGATGTTTGTTGGCTGTAAAGATGTGAATATACAGGATATCCATTTGATAAATTCGGCATTTTGGATGCAGCACTATTTTGCCTGCGACGGTGTGAAGATCAGGGGGATTTCTGTTTACAACCATGGCAACTTAAATAACGACGGAATTGATATTGATAGCCGCAACGTTACCATATCAGACTGTATTTTTGATTGCGACGATGACGGCATATGTTTAAAAAGCGATGGTTTTGACCTGGTTGAAAATGTAAGCATTGCCAATTGTGTAGTAGGTTCCAACTGTAATTTAATTAAAACCGGCACCGCCAGCTATGCCGGGTTTAAAAATATCGCCATCAGCAATTGTGTGTTAAAAAAAGCCTCCGTTTCTGTCATGGGAAAAAAGAACAGGCGAAACAACAGCGTTGCAGACAGTATTTCAGGGGAGGCAGGGATAGCTTTGGAAGCAGTAGATGGCGGCCTGTTAGACCAGATTGTTATCAGCAATATCAGCATGACAGGCATACAAACCCCAATATTCATCAAACTTGGAAACCGGAAATATCAACCAAAGCCTGTTGGCCATATCATCATCAGTAATGTTACAGCCACCTCAAACAGCTTGTTGCCAAGTTCAATTACTGGCATACCGGGTTACAATGTAGAAAATGTTATGTTAAGGGATATTATGCTAACCAGTACAGGCGGTGGCAAACATACAGGAACGACTGATTTAAATATACCTTAGAATGCAGGGGGTTATCCCGGAAATACTATGTTTGGCAATCAGCTTCCTGCTTATGGGCTTTTTTTAAGGCATGTAAAAAACATCGACCTGCATAATGTAAAGTTTTATCTTCTTTCTCCTGATGAAAGGCCAGATATTTATAAAACAGACGTGAAAAATTTTAAGTCTGATTGACTAATTGAGAAGTGATTCGAGGCTGATTTGCAATAACAGTGTTTTGCATATTCCATACAAAGAACCTTAACTAATCCGCTTGTTAATTGTTAAATCATACCGATTTCTTGACTTAAAGTACATTTATGCAATATGGTGTCTCAAACAGCCTAAAATAATCTAATTTCGAGCTTTCGATATTATCTTATTTATCATTAAAATTATAATGCTTCTTTTATCCCTATAAAATTTGTTTTTGCAAATTATGCTGGCAGGAAAGCTTAATAGTTTTAAAATTTTAGGTGATAAAAGAAGCATCGAAAGTAAACCAGACAAAATCTAAACAGGCCTTACATATTTTAATTGTTGAACCAAACATGAATACATTCTATTTGCGTATCGTATTACTGCTGTTTTTCTTTTCAAACATAGCTAATGCTTTTGCCCAGGCATCTGGCATAACCTCCGGGGCAGTTTATACTTTGAAATCAGAAGGAAACAACAAATTGTTAGAAGTAAAAAATTCTTCAATGGACAATGGTGCCATTGTTGATTACTGGACAGACACCAAATCGGATGCCCAAAGATGGAAAGTTACAGCTGTTGGAAAAAGTGCATATACATTAACAAACGTGGCAAGCGGAAAACTTTTGCATATCGCAGGAACGCCAACGGATACTTTAAAGGCAGATCAATACGATAATACCAACAACAACGATGTTAGATGGAATATTAAGAAAGCCGGGAATGGATATTATTTAAGCCCTGCCGCCAGCTCAAAATTTTCAGTTAAAGCACCGGCAGGCGATATTGCCGATGGTACAAATGTTAGTTTAAGCCGTTTTTCTGCCAAAGACTCGGAAAAATGGCTGTTGCAAAAAGAGGAACCACAGGAAGCTGCGCCTACTGCCGCTTCAGCCGATAAAATATTTGACGCATGGTACACCCAGTATAAAGTAGAAACAAGCAAAGGCTTTTGGGACAGGGCAGAGATGATGGAAATCCTGCTGGATGCTTATGAAGTTACCAAAGATGTTAAATACATCAACCGGTTTAAAACCATGTACGACAATTTTATTACAGATAATAAAACCGATTGGATGTACAACAAATACAACGATGACATTACTTGGGCCGTGCTTTTTTGCGTGCGGGGCTATCGGCTTACCGGCAATAAAACTTACCTGGAGAAAGGCAAAGAGCAGTTTGATAAAATGTATGCCCGTGCAGCTACCGATACCTACGGCGGCGGGCTAAACTGGTACGAAACAAAAACCTCTAAAAATGCCTGCATCAACGGGCCTGCCATGGTGGCGTGCTGCTATTTGGCCCAAGCTACCGGCGATAATACTTATTACGATAAGGCCATTGCCTTATACACCTGGTCTAAAACCTATTTGTTAAATACCGCTACCGGTAAAGTAAACGACAACGTTGATACCGACAAAAAAACAGGGACACTTAAAATCAGTACATGGAGTTCTACCTACAACCAGGGAACTTATTTGGGTGCCGCGGTTATGCTTTACAATTATACCAAAAAGGACAGCTATTTGGCAGATGCAGAAAAAATTGCCCAATATACCCGCGACACCATGTACAACTCCAAGGTAATGAACAATGAAGACGGAGGCAATGATTTGCCGGGTTTTAAAGGGATTTTCGTACGTTATGCCCGTAAATATACCATAGAGGGCAATAGAAAAGATTTGGTAAAATGGCTTCAACTGAATGCCAAAGTAGCATACAACAACCGCAATTCGAACAATATCGCCAGTACAAAGTGGGGGACCAAAACAAGTGAGACAAACCCGAAATCAAGTTTTGGGGCCTCGACTGCGGTATCGCTCTTAATGAATACGTTTCCATTGAAATGAATTTGTTAAAACCGATTCTTTTGTACTTTACACCATGCTTCTTTTACCCTATAAAAATTGGTATGCACCTGGTTTTTGGTTTGTTCGGGACGACACCAATTTTTATAGGGTAAAAGAAGCATCGGCCCAAAAAAAAGATACCGGAAAAAAGTTTAGGCATTGCTGCTTCTTTTTAAAGACTGCATAAACTCTGATGGCGACTTTCCGAACTCTTTTTTAAACACGCGCGAAAAATAAGCATGGCTTTGAAGCCCGATCCTGAACGCTACTTCATTAAAAGCTACGTCTTCATGGGTCATGATCTGTATGGCTTTTTTCAACCGTATGGTTTTGATAAAGTCCCCGATAGACTGGTCTGAAATACTTTTGATTTTTTGATAAAGCTTGGTGCGGCTAATGTTAAGTTGGTTGCACAAAAAGTCAACATCAAGGTCAGGGTTTTGGATATTGTCTTCAATGTTTTTCAGAAGTTTGTTCATAAATTCCTTGTCTTTTTCAGAATGCACCAGCTCGGTTGCATCGGCAAGGTAGTCCTTTGTGTATTTAAGTTTAAGTTTCTCGCCTTGCTGTAAAATGTTGTGAATGGTCAACAGCAACAAGTCAATACTCAATGGTTTTGCAAAATAATAGTCCGCCCCGGATTCCATTCCTTCAAGCTTCGTATCTAAAGCGTCTTTTGCAGACAGTATAACGAATGGAATGTGGCTTGTTTCAAATTTTTCTTTAAGCAGTTTGCATAGTTCGATACCATTCATTCCTGGCATCATTACATCACTGATAATCAAATCCGGTATTTTGCTGGTCGCTATTGCCAGGGCAGATTCCCCGTTCTCGGCTTCATCAATACAATAAAACTTCTCTAACGATTGCCTTAAAAAGGTGCGCAACTCCTGGTTATCGTCTACTAATAATATATGTTTGGAAATTTTCTCCGGCACGGGCTGCCTGTCTTCCGCTTTGTATGTGGCCGGGGATATGATCGCAATATCGGATAGTTCAAGTTGTGAGGCATTTGGTTCGCTTTCCGGTGTCATGATCTCGTTAGCCGTATAGTTTTCTTCTCCCCAGGGAAGTGCAACAAGAAATTCCGTCCCTTTATTTCGTTCGCTGTAAACCGAAATATTTCCTTTATGCAGTTGGGTAAGGCTTTTTACCAGTGCAAGGCCTACACCAGAGCCTAAATGGTTTTTGCCAATTTGGTAATAACGGTTAAAAATGCTACTTATGGAATCTTTTGAAATGCCGATGCCTGTATCAGAAACCAGGAAGTAAATGTATTTATCTGCAGAGAATTGTTCGTTCGGCAAATAAAACTCATTGCTAAAAGACGGTTTAAAATAATTGGGGTCAAAAAACAGTTCCAGTTTTACCTGTCCGCCTGCATTGGTATATTTTAAGGCATTGTTAAGCAGGTTAAACAATATCTTTTCAAGTATTTGGGCATCGAAGAAGTTTGAAACCGGTTGACTGCTTTCCGTTTGGGTATGGTCAGTAAACTGAAGTTCAATATTTTTACCTAAGGCAAAATTTTGAAATTCCTGGTAAATGTTTTTACAGAATACACTTATCGCCAACTGCTGAACCTGTAGTTTAATGGCACTATCGGCAACTTTCTTAAAATTCATCAATTCGTTTATCAGGTTGATCAGTCTTTTAACATTCCGGAACATCAACTGATAAGAATTATCCAATACAGGGTTTTTATTGTCGTTTATCAGGCTTTCAAGCGGACTAAGAATTAGCGTAAGCGGCGTGCGGAACTCATGGGAAATATTGGTGAAAAACGTTAATTGCTGCTGATAAAGCTCCTCGCGGTGCTTATGCATTTCCTCACGCTTTTTTTCGTTGACTTCGCGCACTTCCATTTCCCTTTTAAGGCGGTGCCACCTTGCCTGGTACAAATAGATCAACAACAGGCCTGAAATAAACAATAAAAAATAAATTACTTTGGCAAGATTAGATTTCCACCAGGGAGCGGTAATTATAATGGATGTTTGGGCCCTGCTTTTACTCCATATCCCATCATTGTTTGTGGCCTCAACCACTAATTTGTAGCTATTATAGTCCAGGTTACTATAAGAGGCACTTGGGTTTTTTCCATCGGTAAGCTTCCAGTCTTTATCAAAACCCATAAGTTTGTAACGGTACTTGCATTTTAATGGATTGGCAAAATGCATGGCAGAGAAAAAAACCACAAAATTATTTTGCAAATAACTGAGCTTTATACGTTTACTATAGCTGATCGCTTCATCAATAACATTTTCTAACGAATCCCGGTTTCCGTAATTGGGTTTTAAATTGTCAATCAAAATATCGGTCAGGACAGGGCGGGCATCAATACCATTGGCTTTTATCTGGTCGGGATAAAAATAATTCAGCCCGTTTATCCCTCCAAAATACAACCTTCCGCCAGCCCCCTTGTACGATGCGCCCACCTTAAAGCTGTTGCCCTGCAAGCCATCGTTTTTGTCGTACTTAATTAGCTTTTCTGTTTTCGGGTTAAAGCATTCCAGCCCGTTTCCGCCTATCCAGATGTTTCCTGCATTATCAATTTCCATACTTTCCACGTCATTAAAAACCCCATAACTGCCTGTATAGGATTTGATGCTGTAGGAATTATCTTTTGGCCGCAAGATAAGGCGGTTTAAACCGCCGCCAATAGTCCCGACCCAGTAAGTACTGTCATTTTGCTTACAGATTGGGTAAGTATAATTGGAGCTTAAAGAATTGGGTTTTGAGGATGCTTTATAATAGAAAGTCTGGGTGATGTTTCCCTGCCCGTCAATAATTGCCCGCTTTAACCCATGTGTGCTGGAAATAAACAATTGCGGTTTGGTTTTATCGGCCAAAATGAAATAGCCTTCACCATAATACTTTACATGATAATAATTTAGTTTATCCTTCCAGATCACGCCAAACCTATCAGTATGGTTGCCAAACCAGATATTTCCAAAACAATCTTTTACAAATGTGTCTATTGTGTAGGTTGGAAACAGGCTATAACCCGGTGGTTTCCATAATCCCTTTCTGTCTGGCTTTAATATCTCGATGCCAGCACTGCTCCCTATCCATAAATTATGGTCATTATCCAGCGTTAATGAACTAATGGCATCGTTTTTTAATTTTAAAGCAGAACTGTAGGTATTGTAGTAGGAAAATTTTTGCGTTTTTAAATTGTATAAGTTCAGCCCGTTGGCAGTAGTGCCGATCCATAGGTTTTCACCGTCTTCCAAAACTGAACGGATATGGTTGCCGGCCAATGAATTTGAAATTTCAGGATTATGTCGAAGCGTATAAAACAATTTTTGGTTCAAATCGCAATAATTAACGCCTCCGCCAAATGTACAAATCCACAGACAGGCTGAACGGTCAATAAAAATTTTGGACAAGGAATATGAATTTAAACTGCCTTGCGAACTTTTATTGTTTACTGTTTGGATAAAATTCAGGTTGCTATCAAGTCTGAGCAGGCTCGAACCTGTGTTAATCCAATAATCAGACTTGTTGTTGGTGGCAATATCTTTTATCGGGTTATAACCATTTGCAACAAACCGTTTATCAACAATTAAATTTTGGCTTGCACCTGAAATTTTTGTCAATTGCTTTTTATTGACCAAAAACAATGTGTTTCCTGCTGCTGTCAACAAATTATTTTGATTGTCAAAATACACAAGGGACAGATTTTGATCAGGTATATTTGATATAGCAATAGGTTTGAATTTTCTGTTTTGATCAATCGTCCAAAGCCCCTTATTGCTCGATAAGTAAAGCATGCCATTTCGGTTAGGTGCCATGTCTGAAAACTGAACACCCGTCGGTACTGCTAATTTTTGCTCTTCAATAAAATTTCCCTGGATTGAATATAATCTTATCTGGCTACCTGATAGCCCATATAGTAAGTTTCCGGTTGGCTTAAATAGTTTTTTGAAAACAACGTTCCCCTCTTTATTGGGGTTCTTAAAATCAATGTACTTCTCTGACTTCGGATTAAAGCACTGCAGGCCGTCTTCAGTCCCAAGCCATACGTTACCGGTTTCATCAGGGTAAATACAGATGATACGGTTTTTAAAAGCATTATTTAACGGTACATTGTTATTGTAATACTGCTTAATGGAATAACCGTCGTATCTGTCTAACCCAAAAAAGGTTGCAACCCAAATATAGCCTTGTTTATCCTGTGCAATATCATTTGCATCTGTATGCGACAAGCCTTCGTCAACTGTGAGGTAATTAAATTTGTAAGGGAATGACTGCCCATTAGCAGTATGGCTTATAACAAAAACAGACAGTATACAAAAAACAAATTTTTTTAAAAGGTTTAATCTTCTCAAACCATTATCCTGGTGCATAAAAAAAGCTTTTATAATTAGAGCCTGTTTAAATTTTGTTAAACTTATTTGCCATGCTTCTTTTACCACATAAAATTCATTGTCTTTTTGTGGTTTTTGTGACTTTAAAACATTCGTCCACACCAAATTTACAGGCATAAAAGAAGCATTGTGAAATTTTATGATATAAATTTAAACAGGCTATTAGATTAACCAAAAATTGATTTAATAACAAAGAACACAAATATCCGTCAATTTATCAGAAAGATAAAGTATAGAAGCGGTACTAAAAACAACACAACAGATAGTTGATACCATATTAAGCACAACGGCTTTTTTATGGTATTAACGCTTTTAACAAGGGTAAGATGATTTAATAAATGAAGCAAAATTATTCAATTGCCTAAAAATATCTTATTGTACAAGAAATATGTATGATTTTACAAACAGTTCTACAGAGTAATTAAGGTTATTTGTCTTAACCAATTATTTCGTTTTAAACCTGATTACACCAATTATGCCCTGTAAAGGTACTTTTGTAGCACTTCTTTTACATAAACCGCCTTTTTGTCTGTATATTACTATGCCTTCTGGGCAAAAAGAAACCTGTTGACCTGAAATATAAACACCTATAATAATTTGATTAAAATAAACTAACCCATTAACCTTAATGATAAACCAGAAAAACTAAAAAAATGACAGTCATCCACAGCATTCCAACAACAATCCCATCATGTTTAATTAATGTCCAATTATGAAAAAGATTTTACCTGAAAAATTTCTTATTGTTAAAAAGCCCCCATTTTATTGGGGGTGTATCATCCTTTTATTTATTTCCGGTTTTAGCTTTGCCAAAGGTTCAAATGGCGTTTTAGCTAAAAACGTTTATGTTACGGGTGAAAATGCAAAGAAAATTGCTGTACCTATAAAAGGAAAAGTAACCGAACTTTTAACTAATCAGGCTTTGCCCGGTGTTTCCGTAAGGGTAAAAGGAACAAACATCGGCGTTGTTACAGATTTAAACGGAAATTTTACCATAGATGCCCCGGCGAGGTCAACACTGGTGTTTACTTATGTTGGCTTTGAAACACTTGAAGTGCCTACAGATAGAGGTGGAAATTTCAACATCCAATTAAAGGCATCTTCCAACAATCTGAACGAAGTTGTTGTAGTGGGTTACGGTACACAAAAAAGAACTTCGATAACGGCTTCAGTATCTACCATTAATAGTGAAGATGTTGCAAAGAAACCGGTAGTCAATTTAACCAACGCCTTAGTTGGTCGGGCATCGGGTTTAATTGCAACGCAAGGAAGCGGTGAGCCGGGTCAGGATGGCTCTGGCCTTTTGATAAGGGGCCCTGCCACAACTGGCCGTACCTCACCGTTAACTGTTGTAGATGGGGTGCCGCGTGATTTTAGCCGCTTAGACCCAAATACAATCGAAACCTTTACCATCCTAAAAGATGCGGCCGCAGTTGCCCCTTATGGTGTGGCCGGTGCAAACGGTGTAATATTGATCACTACAAAATCAGGGAAAACCGGCAAACCTACCTTAACTTATAATGGTTATTACGGCATTCAAAACCCTACCAAAGTTCCAAAGTTTGTTAATTCTTTTGAATATGCTTCATTAAGAAATGAAGCAGCTATGAACGACGGAACAACACTTCCTTATACTGCTAATGATCTTGCCTTGTATCAAAATCACCAGGATCCAGATGGCCACCCAGACGGACACCCATTAGACGACATTATCAAGAAAAACCGGCCAATCCAATACCATAACCTTTCCCTTTCCGGCGGTACGGATAATGTGAAGTATTTTGCTGCTATCGGATTTAACCGTCAGGACGGAATGTGGGATCCAACTTATCTAAATAAATTCAACGGGTCATTTAGCTTAACTGTAAATGCCACGAAAACCACAACGGTAAATCTAAGGGTAGATGGTTATGAAGAAGACCAGCATTATCCGGGACAAGGTGCCGGGACTATCATTGGCCAGGCACAAAGGCAAAACCCAACCTATCCCGTTCAATATTCTAACGGTTTAGGCGTTGGGTATATAGGTCAATCGCTATACGGAGAGATTTATCAAAGCGGTTATGCTACAAATCACAATACATCTTTGTTAAACCAATTGTCAATTGACCAAAAATTGCCAATTAAAGGGTTAAGTATAAAAGGAACAGCAAGTTACGACAGTGGCCCCGATCCTTTAGGCTTTAGCGGCAATCAAACATCTTTTAACCGTGCTTACAATACGCCTATTCCTTTTACCAATGCCGTTGCACCGGGCAATGTTTTTGGCCCGGGGGTAGTTTATACTTATCCAATAAGTATTCAAGGCAGTTCAAAACCTAGGTTCTCGGAATTTTATGGCCAGAACCGTATGACTACTTTACAGGGTCAATTGAATTATGCCGGTACTTTTGGCAAAAACGAGATAAGTGCAGCGCTGGTAACGGAGTACCGTCAGGTAAGATGGCAAAACTTTAATGCCACAAAGATAAATTATAATGTAAATATAGATGAATTGAATTATGGCGGCCCGCTTCCTTCTGATGTAACTGCTGGCGGAAGTTCAGGCGGACAAAAGCAGCTTGGCTATGTTTACAAATTAGATTACGCTTACGCAGGAAAATATTTATTTGGAGCTTCCGGAAGATATGATGGAAGTTATTTGTTTGCACCCGGGCACCGGTTTGGTTTCTTTCCTGCTTTTTCTGCCGGTTGGCGCCTTTCAGAAGAGAAATTTATCAAAGATAATTTTACCTGGGTAGAAAACCTGAAAATAAGAGGTTCTTACGGGCAATCAGGTAATTATCCGCCCGGCGGCCAGTACCAGTATTTAAACCAATTCGGCATTTATTCAAATTCTGCTGTAATTGGCGGCAGTGCAACACAGGGTATCAGCGAGAACCTTCAGGGAAACCCTAATATTACCTGGGAAAGAGCTAAAAAGACTAACGTAGGTTTTGAAGGAAGTTTCTTTAGAGGGGCATTAGGTATTGAAGCGGACTACTTTTACGAAAAAAGAGCTAATTTGTTGGTTAGTATCGGTGCAGTTCTGCCTTCAGAATATGGTGTTGGGGTTGGCTCTGTTAATGGGGGCAATTTATCAAACCATGGAGTGGAATTTACCCTCACCTCGTTCAAAAACTTTTCAAAAGATTTACGGTTAGACGTAAAAGGTACTTTTACCTTTGCCAGAAGCAAAATTATTCAAATTTTTGAAAACGCATCAACTTATAATAACCCCAACAGGCGCTTGTCCGGTCGGCCATTGGGCGAGCAATTCGGGCTCAAGGCTTTGGGTTATTACACGGCTGATGATTTCGTAAACCCTACGGTGCTAAACCCGACACTAAAACCAGGTGTCCCTGTTCCAAATTTCGGGCAGGTTCGTATAGGCGATTTAAAATATGCTGATTTAAGCGGCCCTAATGGTGTACCAGACGGAAAAGTGGATATTAATGATATCACGGACATTGGCCATCCGCAAACCCCGCAAATTATTTATGGCATTGAGCCAAGGCTAACTTATAAAAACTTTGACTTGGATATTCTTGTTCAGGGCTCAGGCTTAAGCAACATTCAGCTTAATAATTATTTTGCTTTTCCATTCCTGGCATCAGGTTCGGCAACAGAACTGGCTTACCAGGACCACTGGACACCGGCCACGCCTAATGCCTTGTACCCAAGAATCAGCGGTACACCAACTGCCAACAATACACAAGGGTCAAGCTGGTTTATCAGAAATGATTCTTATATCCGTTTAAAAAGCGCAGAGTTAGGTTATACTTTCTCCAACAAATTGCTGGGCAGTTCAATACGATCTTTAAGGATATATCTTGCCGGTCAAAACCTAATTAACTGGATTCCCGGAACAAAAGAAATTATTGATCCTGAAAATAGCGGGAGCAATCAAAATTACTACCAGCAACGAGTAGTTACTGCTGGTGTTAACGTAACATTTTAATAGATAAAAACATGAAATATAAAAGTTTTAAAAACAAGCATGTCTTTTTACTTGCTTTGCTAATAATTAGCATAGGCTCATGTAAAAAAGATGATTTTTTAACCGTACCTCCCAGTGGGGTATTAACCAGTGTGAATACTTTCAGTTCACAAAGTAATGCCGACCTTTTTGTCAATAATATTTACAATCGCATGCCTGATATACAAGGGAGCGAGGTGCTTGACCAATGGACTGACAATAGTGAATGCGGTGCCACGAACCAGGAAGGGGACACAAAAATTCGTAACAACGGGCTTAGCTCCGGTAATTCTACCAATGGGCCTGGTAATATATATAATTGGGGAGCTAATTATGGAAGCATAAGGGCTTGCAATACTTTTCTTGCGGATGCTGCGATTAACCCCAATATTTATTCTGCTACCTGGTATGCACAACGTGTTGCCGAAGTGAAATTTTTGCGTGCTTTTTATTATTCCCAACTGTTTGTAGCCTATGGTGGTGTGCCATTGATTACTGTACCTTTAAATAACCAGGACGGTAGCGATATATTTACGGCCAGAAGTACAATTGATCAAACTTTGGCTTTTATTGAGGCCGATTGTGATGCAGCGGCTGCCGTTCTACCGTTAAAACAAGGAACAGGGGATTTGGGCAGGGCTACTAAAGGTGCAGCATTGGCATTGAAGGGTTGGGTTGAGCTTTTTTATGCAAGCCCGTTAATAAATACCAACAATGATGCTACAAGATGGGCAAAGGCTGCGGCTACAAATCTCGCCATAATGAATTTAGGTGTTTATAAATTATTTAACCCTGCCGGATCCACAACTGCTTTTAAAGATCAGTTCCTTTCAGTAAATAATTTTAACCCGGAACAAATTTTTGTAAAAGCACATGCACTGCCGAGTTATGGTACTAACAGGGAAGGTACCTTAGGCCCTGTGTTTGTTAACGGCGGACAGCAGGCATGGGGCAATCTCCAGCCAACCCAAAGCCTGGTGGATGATTATGAAATGGACAATGGCAAACCTATTACAGACCCCACTTCGGGTTATAACCCGCAACAGCCTTATGTCCACAGGGAATCAAGGTTCTACCAAAGCGTTGTGTATGATGGTTCGATTTGGCAAAACTCGCTATATACATCAAGGATAGGCGGAAACAACCAAATTGATTTAGGCTCAACAAGTGATATTACTAATACCGGCTATAATGCCCGTAAAACGTTGGACGAATCCATTACTGGCCAAACAAGTTTGGGCACTTCGCCTAATACTGCTAATTACCAGTATTATCGTTATGCCGAAATTTTATTAAGCTATGCCGAAGCACAAAATGAGGCTGTTGGCCCTGACGCATCTGTATATAGTGCTGTTAATTTGGTTAGGGACAGGGTTTTTTTACCTCCACTTCCGCCTGGTTTAAGTCAGGCAGATATGCGGACGAACATCCGACGGGAGCGACGACTGGAACTTACTTTTGAAGACAAACGTTGGAACGATATCAGAAGGTGGGACATCACTGTTAAAGGCCCGGCGGTGTTAAACACACCTGAGTATGGCATGGTCATAACCGGAACTGGAAATAACTTAAAATACACGCCGACAATTGTATTTAATAATAGGTTTTCGGAATACAAGAACTTTCTGCCTATTCCGCAAGGCGTAATTGCCCAAAACCCAAAACTTACACAGAACCCGGGCTATTAAAATTTAGCGGGTTTAATAATCACAGCCTTATTATTAGGGCTGTGATTTTTTATTTAATTACTTTGACAAATGACCCAACCTGTTGTACCCAGATGAAAATAAGAACATTGTTACTTTGCTCTTTGCTGTTTTTGTCCATAACGGTTTTTGCTCAAAAAAGGCTGCACCCGGTTGACCCAATTGATCAAAAAGTAAAAGCCTTATTAGCAAAAATGACTTTAGAAGAGAAGATTGGGCAACTCAACCAGTATTCAGGAACGCGAGATGTAACCGGCCCCGCAGGCGATAAAAACACGAATAAATTAGAAGATATCAAACAAGGGAAAGTTGGCGCTATGCTGAACATACGCGGAGTTAAAGAAATTCGTGCTGTTCAGGAAGTGGCTATGCAATCAAGGCTTAAAATTCCTTTGATATTTGGTTTAGATGTTATTCACGGATTTCGTGTTACCTTTCCTGTGCCATTAGGAGAAACAGCCAGTTGGGACTTAAATGCTATAGAATTATCCGCAAGATATACCGGAACGCAAGCTGCTGCAGCCGGTGTTAACTGGACATTTGCACCAATGGTTGATATAGCCCGCGATCCGCGTTGGGGACGGGTTATGGAGGGTGCCGGTGAAGATACTTATCTTGGCTCTTTGGTTGCTAAAGCGAGGGTCAGAGGTTTACAAGGCAAAGGCTTGGGTAACCTGGATGCCATCATGGCTTGCGCCAAACACTTTGCTGCTTATGGTGCTGGTTTGGCGGGACGGGAATATGCCGCCGCTGATATAAGTGAACAGACATTATTGGAAGTTTACCTGCCCCCGTTTAAAGCAGCAGTTGACGCCGGTGTGGCTACGTTAATGAATTCTTTTAACACGGTCAACGGTGTGCCTGCAACCGGAAATAGTTATCTGCAAAGGGATATTCTGAAAGGTCAATGGGGGTTTAAAGGTTTTGTGGTCAGTGATTTTGGTTCTATCGGAGAACTTGTTGCGCATGGTTTTGCTGAAAACCAGGAAGATGCCGCACGACTGGCAATTACAGCAGGTAGCGACATGGATATGGAAAGCAGAAGTTATATCATAAATCTTGCCCATTTAGTTAAGGAAAAGAAAATACCGGTAGCTGTTATAGATGATGCTGCTGGTCGGATTCTGCGCAAGAAATTTGAATTAGGCTTGTTTGATGATCCATACCGGTTTTGTAACGAGGAACGGGAAAAGCAAGTGTTGGGTAACTTGAACGAAAGTCTTGAAGCTGCCCGTAAAGTCGGAGCAAAAAGTATTGTACTGTTGAAAAATGAAAACCAGGTATTGCCTCTTTCAAAAAAACTGAAATCAATTGCAGTCATAGGACCGTTAGCGAAATCAAATGACCTAAAAGGCGGCTGGTCTCAAGGGTGGAAGAACGACCAGATCGTATCGCTATATGAAGGCTTGGAGGCTAAAGTGGGAAACGGAACGAAATTGCTTTATGCGCCTGGATGCAACTTTAATGATACCGTGCGTACCGGCTTTGCTGAAGCTGTTGAAACCGCAAAAAATGCAGATGTTATTATTGCGGCCATCGGAGAATCATCCGGCATGACGGGTGAAGCCACGAGCCGTACAGATATTTCTATTCCCGGGGTTCAGGAAGATTTAATTAAAGCGTTAGTGGTAACGGGCAAACCTTTAGTAGTGTTGATTATGAGCGGCCGGCCTCTTACCTTTAACTACACTGCAGATCATGCCAATTCCATTCTTTACACCTGGTGGCTGGGAAGTCAGGCAGGTAATTCCATGGCAGATGTACTTTTTGGGGATTATAATCCCTCCGGTAAATTACCTATCACGTTTCCAAGAGTACTTGGCCAAATCCCTATTTACTATAATGAATTAAGTACGGGCAGGCCATTGCTAAACCCTAAAGACAGGGCTTGGAAATCGGTATATATGGACCAGCCAAACACACCAAAGTTCGCTTTCGGCTATGGGTTAAGTTACACCACGTTCGAATATCAGAATTTAAAACTGGATAAAACCAAAATGAAAGGCACTGAAAAGCTAACGGTTACCATGGACTTGACAAATACAGGGAAATATGCTGGAGAAGAAGTGGTACAGTTATATTTACAGGATAAATTTGCGAGTATCGCCCGCCCGGTCAAAGAGCTTAAAGATTTTCAAAAAGTGATGCTGAAACCAGGCGAAACAAAAAAGCTCAGTTTTGTGATAAATAAACAAAAACTTTCATTTTATAATCGGAACCTAAAATGGGTTGCCGAGCCTGGCGAGTTTAAGCTTATGATTGGAACCGCTTCTGACAACATCAAATTGGAAAGTAACTTTGAGTTGGTCAATTAAACATCGTGGAAGTTGGAAGGAGCTAAACGTCGTAGAGTGCGGGTGGGCGAAGATAGTTTCCTGTAAAATGCCTAATTCAATAGAGTTTGTTTAATTTCGATGCTTCTTTTATCCTATAAAAAACATTGAACTTTCACAAATTACAGTTTATTGCATTATCGTTAAACATAAAATTTATAGGGATAAAAGAAGCATTATTAATCTTATAGTTTTACAAAGAGTTTCCTGATATAATTTTAACAGGTCCTATCAATATATTTATGTTCAATGCTTTTTTTGATTTTTTGGCCAAAGCAAATAGTCGTTCAATCCAAAAATTATTAACGCTTTTATATTTAGTATTAATAATGACATCCATTTACGGATGTCATGGTTCCGGCACGAATGAAAAAAATATAGGCCAGAACAACGAAAAAACATTGTTCAAGCTACTCCCTCCCGAACAAACGCACATTGACTTTGCCAATACTTTAACAGAAGGCTTAAATACCAATGTGTTGATGTACCAGTACTTTTACAATGGCGGCGGCGTAGCAACAGGTGATTTGAACGGCGATGGTTTACAGGATATTTACTTCACCGGCAACATGACCGATAATAAACTGTATTTAAACCAGGGGCACATGCAGTTTAAAGATATTACCGCAATTGCAGGTGTGGCGGGACGGCCGGGACCATGGAAAACGGGCGTAACCCTGGTTGACATCAACGGCGATGGCAAACTGGATATTTATATTTGTTATTCGGGAAAACTGCGCGATGAAAAAAGGATAAACCAGTTGTTTATCAATCAGGGAAACGATGCCAGCGGCATACCTCAGTTTAAGGAGATGACGGCTGAATACGGCCTCAATTTTCCTTCTTACAGTACCCAGGCCTACTTTTTTGATTATGACCGCGACGGCGACCTCGACTTATTACTGGTGAACCACAACATACAGCGCTTAAATATTTTGGATGATATTTCTGTTAAACAGTTATTGAAACAGCGCGATAACCAGTCAGGGATACGGTTATTAAGGAATGATAATAACCACTTCCAGGATATTACTACAGAAGCTGGTATCGTAAATACTTCGTTATCTTATGGTCTGGCTGCCGGTATTGCAGATGTAAACGGGGACGGATGGCCTGATATTTACATATCCAACGATTATAGTGTGCCAGACAGGTTGTACATCAACAATGGTAAAGGTAAATTCACGGATAAACTGTCAAGCCAGATCGGGCATACTTCCTTTTATTCTATGGGCAACGATGTTGCTGATATCAATAATGATGGTGCACCGGATATTTACACGCTAGATATGCTTCCGGAAGACAATAAGCGGCAGAAATTATTGTTCGGAGCGGATAATTATGAATCGTTTGATTTGAATGTGAAAGTTGGCTTTTATTACCAATACATGCGCAATATGCTGCACATTAACAATGGCAACAATACTTTTAGCGAGGTTGGGCAATTGGCAAACATCTCAAATACCGATTGGAGCTGGTCGCCTTTATTTGCCGATTATGACAACGACGGTTGGAAAGACCTTTTTGTAAGCAACGGTTATACGCGTGATTACACCAACATGGATTTTTTGAAATTTATGGGCGATAACCTGCGCGATAGAAATGTGATGCGGCAGGATTTGCTGAACATTGTAAATAAAATGGAGTCATCCCAGGTGAAAGGCTATTTTTTCAAAAATAACGGCAATGCCACCTTTACGAATACCAGCGAAGATTGGGGCATAAACCGGCCTTCAAACAGTAACGGTGCAGCTTATGCAGATTTGGATAATGACGGCGACCTTGACCTGGTGGTCAACAATACCAACCTGCCAGCCTTTGTTTACGAGAACCAAGCCAACAAACAAAACGGCAACCAAAGCTTAACGGTCAATTTAAAAGGGGCCGATGCCAATACACAAGGCATAGGCGCGAAGGTTACCATCTACTCGGGCAATAAAAAGCAATACCTGGAGCAAATGCCTACCCGCGGTTTCCAATCCAGCGTTTCCCCGCTTTTGCATTTTGGGCTGGGGAAAGATAAACAGGTAGATTCATTGCGCATTACCTGGCAGCGCGGCAAATCGCAATTGCTGCAAAATATTAAGGCAGGCCAGCAGATCACTTTAAACGAAAAGGATGCAACAGCCATCTACACTAAAAAACAACCGGTAAAAACAGTATTTAAAGAAGTGCAGCCGCCGGTTGCTTTTCATGAAAGTGATAATGCCACCAATGATTTTAAACGGCAGCCATTGATGGTCAACCCGATTTCCTTTTCCGGTTCGTGCCTTGCAAAAGGCGATGTAAACGGCGACGGGCTGGAGGATGTTTATGTTGGCGGCCATGACGGCAAACCGGGCGCATTGTACCTGCAGCAAAAAAACTCAAAGTTTGTCAACAAATCGCTTCCCTGTTTTTATGCCGATAAAAACAGTACCGATGCGGCAGCCGTTTTTTTTGATGCCAACGGCGATGGCAAACCTGACCTTTATGTTTGCTCCGGAGGCTATGCGGATTATAAACCTGACGACCCGCTTTTGCAGGACAGGCTGTATTTGAATGATGGCAAGGGGAATTTTAGTAAATCAACAAACGCGTTGCCAAAAATGATCAGCAGCAAAAGCTGCGTAAAAGTAGCTGATCTAAACGGGGACGGGTTTCCCGACTTGTTTGTTGGCGGCAGGGTAATTCCCGGCAGGTATCCCGAAACACCGCAAAGCTATATCCTGATCAATGACGGCAAAGGGCATTTTTCCGATGAAACAACGAAGTATAATGCTTCCTTAAAAAATATAGGCATGGTAACGGATGCCGCCTGGGTTGATATGAACGGCGACAAGAAATTAGATTTGGTGCTCGTAGGCGAATGGATGCCAATCACCGTATTTGAAAATGCCGGTGGAAAACTAACAGAAGCAACTTCTAAATATTTTGATAAAAAGTATGCCGGCTGGTGGAATTGCCTGCAGGTAAGCGATATCAACCATGATGGCCACCCTGATTTAATTGCCGGTAATCTGGGCTTGAACACCCAATGCAAGGCAACAGACCAGGAGCCGGCAGAAATGTACTACAAAGATTTTGATGACAACGGCTCGATAGACCCGATACTTTGTTTTTACATCCAGCACAAAACCTATCCGTATGTAACCAGGGACGAGCTGCTCGACCAGATCAGCATGATGCGGACACGTTTCCCGGATTATAAAAGTTATGCCGATGCTACAATTGACAAGGTATTTACGCCCGAAGAAATGAAAGGGGCAAAGCAGCTTACCGCAAATTACTTATCCACAGCTTGTTTTATCAGCAATGCCCAAGGGAAACTGCACTCGGTTTTATTGCCGATACAGGCACAATATTCACCGGTATATACCATTACACCGCTTGATTATGACCACGACGGGAACGAGGACTTACTGCTTTGCGGCAATATCAACCACGGACGGCTCCGCTTTGGTAAGTATGATGCAAATTATGGCGTACTGCTTAAAGGAGATGGCAAAGGCAATTACCGGTATGTCAACCAGCAGCTATCCGGTTTTAATTTGTGGGGAGATGTGAGGAGTGTGTTAACGGTCAACAATGTTTTGCTGTTTGATATGGATGAAGGCAGGTTAAAAGCATACAAACAACAGTAAAAGCCAGATGAATTTATACCTGAAAAAACAACAATGCTTCTTTTAGCACATAAAAATTAGTGTCAGGAATCCGGTTTTAAAAAACACAAAAAGCTTCACTGTTTTTTATGCGATAAAAGAAGCATTCAAAATAAACTGAATAGAATTTAAACAGGCTTTATAGACAGATGAAAAAAAGTTATTTAATCATATTGTTGTTATCCGGTTTGTTTTTTATTGCCAGTAGCTGCAACAAAAAGAAGCAGCCCGAATTAACAAACCGTGATGTTGGCAAGGTGATCAGCCAAATGAGCGAACTGATGGTTCACGACGTTACCAACCCACCTTTGGCCGCAAGGTTCTTTGCATATACTTGTTTGGCCGGGTATGAGGCAGTATCCGAAAACGATAAGCATATCAAAAGTATGCAGGGCGTATTGAACGAGTACCCTGTTATCAAAGCCCCAAAACAGATTTCCGGTTACAATTACCAGTTAAGCGCGGTGCTTGCCATGATGGAAACCGCCGGAAAATTACAACCTTCCGGCAGCCTGCTCCTCAAATACGAAGAAAATTATTTAGATTCATGCAGAAGGATAGGTTTCAGCGATGAGGTAATTGACAGTTCAAGGCATTATGCTCAATTCATCAGCAAAAAAATATTGGCTTATGCAAAGGCCGACAGATACAGGCAGATCAATAATTACCCGCGTTATAAACTGAAGCATACGCCCGGAAGTTGGAACGTTACGCCTCCGGCATATTTGGTCCCGGTCGAGCCTTATTTTAATACCATCCGCCCTTTAACCCTTGATTCGGCTTCGCAGTTTTTGCCTGGTCCGCCAATCCCTTTTTCTACGGATAAAAAATCTGCCTTTTATAAGTACCTCCTTTTAAATTATGCCAAAAGCGGCAACGGTTTAAGCCAGGAAGAAAAGAACATCGCCAATTTTTGGGATTGCAACCCGTTTAATGTTCAAAACGATGGGCACATGCTCTTTGGTTTAAAAAAAATATCACCGGGGGCGCATTGGATGGGCATAACCGGAATTGCCTGCAACCAGGCCAAAACCAGTTTTTCTAAAACGGTAGAGATAAATACAGCGGTGGCCGTAGGTTTACTGGATTGTTTTATTTGCTGTTGGGACGATAAGTACCGTACCAACCGCATCAGGCCCGAAACAGCAATCCGTAGGTATGTTGATGCCAGTTGGAAACCATTGTTGCAAACCCCGCCGTTCCCCGAATACATCAGCGGGCATTCGGTGGTGTCAACAACCTCTGCCGTAATCCTTACCCATTATTTGGGCGATAACTTTAAATATACGGACAATGTTGAAGTAGATTTCGGGATCCCGCCAAGGCATTTCAACTCATTTAACCAAGCTGCAAAAGAAGCTGCCATTTCAAGGTTTTGGGGAGGCATCCATTTTATGGACGCTATTGACAACGGTATTATCCAGGGTACAAAAGTTGGGAACTGGGTTATCAATAAAGTTAACAATGGAGAGAAGAAACCTTAACGGGATAATAAAAGCATGGCAAGGCGAAGATGGTGCCAAAAAGCCACGGACAAAAATCATAAAAAACATCCCTGAACATTTTGATACTTTTTTGAAACTTTTTATTCTTTAATTGTACATTATGACAAGAAATAAGTACAAAAAGACATTTGATGTAATTGATTTTTATAGTTCTTTGTTTAATGTAATTATAACCAATTAAATCCCATTCAATTTATTACATGCTTCTTTTATCACCTAAAAATCATTATGTCTTAATGCTTCTTTATTTTTCTGCTCCCTCTTTTATGGACAGGGCGGGGTGTGGCGCCACGCCAAATTTATAGGCATAAAAGAAGCATTGTAAATTATTTTAATATAAATTTAGCACGGCTTTAAAAACATAAACAAAACACAAAAAGTACAGCAGGTATAGCTGCAAATTAAAGCAACCGAAAAAAATTAATATTACGTGTATAAACAATTCTTTCCAAGTATAACATTTATAATCAAACCCATGTTTAAGAAACATACTTTCAAAATTTTAATACTTTCCATTTTTGTTTTTAGTCAGAAAGTAAGTTTAGGCTTTCAGGTACAGGCAGGAGACGGATTATCAAAATCAGACACCGCATTTGTTCCGAAAGAGATTCAGGACCCGGAAAATATAGGCATTCATAAAGAAGCTTACCATGCCACTTTAATGCCTTATGCTTCGTTAAAAGAAGCTTTGGCTGCCAACCGCCATGCTTCTTCTTTTAGCCGTAGCTTAAACGGAACGTGGAAATTTAGTTGGGTAGATTGGCCGCAAAAGCGTCCGGTTAATTTTTATAAAACCAATTACGATGTTTCCGGCTGGAAAGAGATTAAAGTACCGTCCAGTTGGCAAATTCAAGGTTACGGTACGCCGGTTTATAGTAATATCACTTACATTTTTAAAAAGGATTTCCCAAATGTAATGGGCACGCCGTCAGAGCGGTACACCTCTTTCAAAGAGAGGAACCCGGTTGGCAGTTATCGCCGTGATTTTACCGTTCCTGCCGAATGGAAAGGCCGCCGTACGTTTATCACTTTTGATGGTGTAGATGCCGGTTTCTTTATTTGGGTAAACGGCCAAAAGGTGGGTTATAGCGTAAACAGCCGTAATGCCGCGGAATTTGATTTGACCAAGTATGTTAAACCAGGTAAAAATACTTTAGCGGTTGAGGTTTACCGGTTTACCACGGGCAGTTATTTGGAAGACCAGGATATGTGGAAGATGAGTGGCATATTCAGAAATGTAACTTTGTGGAGCGCACCGCAAGAGCACATCAGGGATTATTTTATCAAAACCAACTTTGATAAACAATTTCAAAATGCAGAAGTAGTAGTGAGCACGAAAGTAAAAAACTATGGTTCGGCACCGATAAAAGCTCAGGAACTAAAAGTTGCTTTATACAACGGCAATACCCAGGTATCAGGAGCCACAAGTAAAAAGGCAATACCAGCATTGAAACCAGGTGAAGAAGTAAACGTTAATGTTAGTTTTCATGTAAACAACCCACAAAAGTGGACGGCAGAGACTCCTAAGCTTTATACGTCGGTAATCACCCTAAATGATGGAAACCGTACTGTTGAAACTTTGTCTTCACGCACCGGTTTCCGCCAAATAGAGATAAAAGGACGGTTATTTTTGGTTAATGGTGTTCCGATAAAATTAAAAGGTGTAAACCGTCATGAAAACTGGCCGAACGATGGCCATGCCATTACGGAAGATCAAATGATCAAAGATATTGTACTGATTAAACAGGCAAACTGTAACCACGTGCGTACCTGCCACTATTCTGATGATCCGAGATGGTATGAGCTGTGTGATGAATACGGTATTTACTTGGTTGCCGAAGCGAACCTTGAATGCCACGGTGCCTGGGATCAGTTTAACGAGGAACCAAGAATTAAGGCTGCTTTGATTGACCGAAATGTAGCCAACGTGGAGAATTTTAAAAACCATCCATCGGTTATCATTTGGTCATTAGGCAACGAATGCGGCAGCGGCGGTTCCAACTTCAGGGCTATATTAGCAGCCATTAAAGCTATTGATGACCGGCCAACACATTATCAAGGTTTCGGAATAGGGGCTAAAAATCCGGCCGATATAGACAGCGAAATGTACACCCAAGTGGATCCACTGGAGAAAAACGCCAATGATAAAACACTCACCAAACCCTTCTACTTATGCGAATACGCTCATGCCATGTTTAATTCTATGGGATCGGTTGATATCTATAACGATTTGTTTGATAAATATCCTCAACTATTGGGCGGCGCAATATGGGAATGGCAAGATCAAGGCCTATATAATGATCGCAACCCTCAGCATCCGATCATCGCTTATGGCGGTGGTTTCGGCGACTTTCCAAATGATCATTACTTTATACATAAAGGTGTTGTTTTTTCTGACAGATCACCTAAACCTCATTACCCTGAACTGAAACATGCTTACCAATGGGTTAGTATCCGTGCTAAAGACTTGAAAAATGGGGGGGTTACCATTAAAAACAGGTATCAGTTTATCAACTTAAATGGTTTAACGGCCAAATGGGAGATCAGCGAGAACGGTACGGCCATATCATCGGGCAACCTTGCTTTGAGCGAAATTAAACCAGGCGGAGAACAAGACGTGAAAATACCTTACAAAGTTGCCCCAAAACCCGGTGCTGAGTATTTTTTAAGGGTTTCTTTTGATTTGGCGGCAGACCAAATGTGGGCCAAAAAAGGTTATGAAGTTGCAGCCCAGCAATTAGAACTGCCAATGGCCATGCCAGCTTTAAAAACGCCTGTTGCAGCCGGTGGTGTTGCTTTGGTAGATAACAAAGACGCAGTTAAAGTAAATTGTTCAGGTTTCAACATTGAGTTTGACAAAGCCAAAGGGACTTTTTCAAAAATGACAGCTAACGGCGATAACCTGTTGCGCGAAAATGGCGGCCCTATGCTGCACTTGTGGCGCGCACCACATCAAAAGGATGATATGTGGGCATTTACTGACTGGGACAAATATGGTTTGCAGGCACTAAGCTGGGTAGCCAGCGATGTAAAAAGCAGGCAGGTATCGGCCAATGAAGTTGAAATTTCAGCTAACCTGACAGGGACTGGCAAACAAGGTTTTGTCGTACATAACCGGGTAACTTATACAATCAACAGCAACGGGCTGATCAACGTATCCAACAATGTAGATTTTAGTAAACCTGATTTGGTATTGGCCAGGCTTGGCGTACGTATGTTGTTAAGTAAAGACCTCAATAAGTTTGACTACTTTGGAAGGGGCCCGATGGAAAATTATGCAGATAGAAAAAGCGGTTTTGATGTAGGCCACTACTCAAGTTCGGTAAACCAGCAGCTTACCCCATACGAAAAGCCAATGGAAGCAGGTAACCACGAGGATGTGCGCTGGGCCAAACTTCTTTCAGACAAAGGCGACGGGCTGACCGTGAAGCAGGACACTGCTTTGTTACAGGTATCTGCCCTTCCGTACAGCGACGAAGAGATGGCACCGGTAGAATATCGGATTGATTTGCCAAAAAGTAGCGGAACAGTTTTATGTGTTAGCCAAAAAACACTTGGTGTTGGTTCAAATGGTTGTGGTCCGCGGCCTTTAGAGCAATACCGCGTTTATGCAAAACCTGCAACTTTCAGTTACCAAATCCAATTGTCCGGAGGAAAACAAATGCAACCATGATTTAATGCACTAACCAACACAGGAATAATAAAATGATATTTGTGTAATTACGTTTTGCCTTATCCAAAACGAATAACCCATTTATTAGAGGCAAATCCCTTATTCACTGTCGCTTGTTATAAAATAAATGCAGATAAAATTATCTGCATTTATTACAATGCTTCTTTTATGCCCTAAAAATTGGGTTTGCATCTTATCTGTATTTTATAGGATTGCTATATTTTTCAGGCGATAAAAGAAGCATCAGAAACAGGTTAAAACGCTTATATTTTTTAGATTTAAACAGGTTTAATTTTACCAACAATGATTAAAAAAGCATTATCAGTACTTGTATTGTTTTTTGTTATTACTGCCGTTAAAGCACAAGACTGGGCCAACATTAAAAAGTATGCTGAAGCAAACAGCAAAGTACCGCCGCCTGCCGCCGGGGAAAACCGGGTAGTGTATATGGGTGATTCGATCACTGATTTCTGGATCGGCAACG
>CAXTKQ010000013.1:0-3422 GCA_964244955.1 uncultured Sphingobacteriaceae bacterium
GTCCACCACCGCCGTAACCTGCTCGTTCACATCAATCGCTTTCAAATCCAGTTTAAAATCGTCCTGTTCAATTCTTGCAATATTCAAAACACGTTCAATATGGCTGCCCAAACGTACATTTTCATCATAAATGATACCTGCCAAACGCGAAATACGGGATTTATCTTCGATAATTTCTTCGTCTTTTAACGCTTCGCTGGCAATCATGATGGTAGAAACCGGCGTTTTAAACTCGTGCGTCATGTTGTTGATGAATTCGGTTTTCATTTCCGAGATCTTTTTCTGGCGGAAGATCAGCAGGATTGTGTAAGCGCAGCAAGAAATTAATACTAAAAGCAAACCACCCGAAATGCCCATGATAGCCGTCATCCGGTTTAAAATCAACCTGTTTTTTTCGGGGAACGAAATCTTTAACATGCCCGGATCATTCACCACTTCTTTAGTGAAAATCGGCGTTTGATAAGTATTGCCGGCCAAGATAAAATGCGGTTTTTCCTTGCCAAAGTTTTGCGCGTTGGAATAGATCAGCGAATCATGCGAGGCCGTGGTGATTTCATAACTAAAAGGAAGGAAAATTTCTTTGTTCTGCAGTTCAAACCTTAATAATGAATCAATTTGCAACTGGTTGATGCGCGCGCCCAAAGGTTCGTCGGCTTTTTGGTACTCTTCGGCCAACTTCTGCATCACGTCCATTTTTTCCGGCGTCATCAGCTTGGCCTTCATCAATTGTACCGAATCTTCCAACAGTTTTTTGATCCGTTTAAACGCCTGTGCTTTTTTTATACGTTCTTTTTCTTTTACCCAAAGCGGGTTTAGCGTAGGCACGGTAACAACCGTTCGCCCGGATTGTGGATCGTTGTAAACATATTGCGCCGTGTCGTATTTGTTCAGGCGCGGCTGCAACTGTTTGCGCAACTGCGGCGACAATTTTGGTGTAGAAACCCCGGTAATATTGCTGTGGTAACCGCCGGCTGCGTCTACATATTCTTCTACACGGATCTGCTGGTAGCTTAAAATATCTTCTGGGTTGGAGAGGTTTTCTAAACTGTCTTTTAAACTGGCAATGCGGCGTTGCTTCCGTACAATTTCCGGGTGTAAAAACTGGTTTTTTTGTTTTGATGCGGAAGATAAAGGAACCCGGTTGTAAACAAAATGAAGATGGCTGCCTGATTTGTAACGCGTAGTGTTTTGATCGGGCTTCATCCGCTCCATAAAATTAATGGCGTCTTTTTTCTCGACTTTGGCAACCACGCTGCTTAACGCCTCGGCAACAGAGCGGTCAAAAAGTTCGGATTTAAGGCGGTAAGATTCGACCAGAAAATAAAACTGCATGCCCATAACGCCCATCAGGGCAAGGCCCATCAATGCAATAATCAGGCTGATGCGTTTGGTTTTCATCATATAAAAATATCCAAGTTAAAGTTAGCAAAACGCGCTTTAACATTTTTTAACATCTGTTAACCAGTGCTTAACGTTTTCCATGAAAAATACGGCCGCTATTTGTGCTGCCAAAATTTGGCCGGTAAAAACAGTATGGGCAAATACTGCGGTTAAAATAGTTTTGGGCGAACAACAAAAACCGAAAGTTTTTGGATGCAGAAATTAATGCAGGTTTTTTGAAAAACTACCGCTCAGAACAAAAAAACGAACATGGAGGTTGTTTAAGTTTTTCTAACATCGTTTTTTGGGTTGATGCTTCTTTTACCACCTAAAAATCCCAACCGTTTGTTTTTTGGTTTATTGAATAAATACAAACACCAATTTTTGCCTGGTAAAAGAAGCATTGTAAATTTCCCCGGTAGAAATTTAAACAAAACCTTGAAAAATAAATTTAAGTTAAGCCCCCGTTTTTTAGCAACAGGGGCTTATCTTTTTTAGAACGGCAGGTCGTCATCTTCTTCTGCGCCTGCGCTAATATCAGCCGGTTTTGCATATTCCGGGGTTGCAGCAGTATTGTTGCCGGTTGCCGAAAGTACATTCACTTTCCATAAGTTAAGCGAGTTGAAATAGGACTTTTTGCCTGTTTTGTCTGTCCAGGGGCGGCCTCTCAGGTTAAAAAAAACTTCTACGTCATCGCCAACTTTTACGTTGTCCAGCAAGGCGCAGCGGTCTTGTCCGGCCTCAAATTTGATATATTCCGGGTATTGCGGGTTCTCCACATATTCCACAATCAGTTCTCTTTTTTTGAAAGAATCGGTTACCTGCGTGGTAGGCGAAACTTCGTGTACTTTTCCTTTAATCTCCATGGTTAATAATTTAAAGTGTAAAGTTAACAGATCGGCAATAAAAACGCTTGCCTAAAAACGTATTTTTGCAGGAATTATGGCAGATGTTTTCCACACCAAAAGCAAAATCATTATTACCTGCAACAAGCGTTTATCGGCGTATTTAAGGCAGGAGGTAGAAGATTTAGGTTTTACCATCAAGCGTTTTTTTGGCACCGGCGTAGAGCTGGAAGGCACGGTAAACGATTGCATTCCGCTAAATTTAAACCTGCGTTGCGCCAGCCAGGTTTTGTATCAGGTTGCTTCTTTTGAGGCCCGAAACCCCGGCGAACTGTACAACCGTTTAATGGAAGTCGAATGGGAAAACCTGATTGCTTTTGATGGTTATTTTTCGGTTACTTCCAACGTCAACAACGAATACATCACCACGTCGCTTTTTGCAAATGTAAAAGTGAAAGATGCGGTGGTTGACCGGATCAAAGATAAAAAAGGCATCCGCCCAAACTCTGGGCCAGAGTGGAACAAAACCGTTTTGCATTTGTACTGGCAGGAAAACCAGGCCAATATTTTTTTGGATACTTCCGGCGAAACCTTATCTAAACACGGTTACCGCAAAATCCCGGGAAAAGCGCCGATGTTGGAAGCGTTGGCAACCAGTACGATTTTGGCCAGTAACTGGGACCAGCAAAGCACGTTCATCAACCCGATGTGCGGTTCGGGGACTTTAGCTATCGAAGCAGCTTTGTTAGCCACCAACAAACGCCCCGGGCTTTTCCGCATGAATTATGCTTTTATGCATATTTTAGGTTACGATGAGCAGGTATTTTTTAACGAACGCCGCAAGCTGAAAGACATCTCCAAAAAAGAAATCGGGTTTAAAATTATTGCTTCGGATATTTCTGCGGATGCGGTTTCTATCTCCCAAAATAATGCGAAAACGGCCGGAGTTGATCATTTAATCACGTTCCAGGTTTGTGATTTTGCCGAAACAGAAGTGCCCGAAGAACCAGGCGTCGTTTTCTTCAACCCGGAATACGGCGAACGTTTAGGCGTGCATTCCAAATTAGAAGCCACTTACAAACGCATCGGTGATTTTTTAAAAACCGATTGCCAAGGTTACCGCGGCTACGTTTTTACCGGCAACCCGGAACTGGCCAAAAAAGTAGGGCTAAAAGCAGCACGCAAAATCGAGTTTTT
>CAXTKQ010000013.1:3432-26432 GCA_964244955.1 uncultured Sphingobacteriaceae bacterium
ATGGAGTATGAGTTGTATGATGGGAGTAAACGGGAGGCGGGGGAGCGGCCGGGAGCGAAGGGTTGATGGGCATTAGCAATGCTTCTTTTATCACCCTAAAAATCAGGTTGAAAACAGAATATTCCAAATTGTTGGCTTAATCCCTTTAACCTTTCGCAGTTCTTGCCTGTAACGTGTACGGTGCGTAAACCTCCGGGGCAAAGGCTTTCCTTGTTGGTAATTGGCTAAAATTCTTAATAGTTTTTTCCGGGAATATATAAGATAAGTAATTGCGCCTTCACCAATTCCTACTATTCCACCCACTGTAGTTGGTATTAAAAATACTAACACGATCAAGCCAGAATAATCATCTTTATAATGACGGGTTGTGTTATTGCTCAAATTTGTTGCGTAATTGATCAAAAGCAACGACCCTCCGCTTAAAAAAACACCAACCGCAACTTCCACTGCAGCAGCTTTTCGAACCCTGAAAAAGGTATTTATTAAAGCTTTGGTAGAATCATCCGAAGCATAATGGTCTAAAAAATATTGCTTATTATGTTTAAAATCGGTTTGGTCGATAAGCGAATCCGTACTAAAATTTATTTTTTGGGCAAAAGCAGTAGGGCCAGCGATTAAAAGGCCAGCTAAACACAGCAACAGCGTTTTCATGATTTGTTAATTTAGGCTGTGTTAAATATACTTCTTTTATCACCCAAAAATCAATCTATAAACTGCAAAACAAAGTCCTTTTCATCCTTTAAGTTCAAAAACTCCTGATCCCAAATAAAATTAATGATAAACCTTACGCCGAATGCTGATATTGAAAAGCCTTCAAATCCAATCCTTTCATCTTTTCAGCAGCCAAATGCAAATTAAATTTGGTTTGCAAATTAGCCCAAATATCGGCCGTACCACCAAATACTTTTGCAATTCGGAAAGACATTTCAGGCGTAATATCTGATTTTTCGTGAATGATATTGTTGAGGCTTTGCCGGGAAATGCCTAACATTTTTGCAGCTTCTGTTACAGTCAGTTGGTTTGCGGCAATTACTTCTTCCCGCAAAATTTCACCTGGATGGATGTTTCTCATTCCTCTTTTCATGGCAGTATTATTAATGGTAATCAATATAATCAAGGTCATAAGTATGTTGCCCATCAAAGCGAAAGGTGATCCGATAATTTTTATTTACTTTAATGCTCCAAAAATCTTTCAATTCGCCTGAAAGCTTGTGGATATTCCAATTTTGATAAGCTCCAAAGTCTTCAGGCACTTGTTGTACGGTATCGATAATTTCCAGCATTCTTTCAATTCGGCTAATTTGATCAGCAGGTAATTTGCTGCTAATGCCCTGTTCCCACAGTAGCTTTAAGCCTTTATGTTTAAAACTTTGGATCATTCATTATAACAATATGTAAAGTTACACTTGTCAAATTGGAAAACAAAAAAAGCAGATAATTTTTCAATATCCTTTTCCCTTGCTTTTGTTGTTAGGGTTAAAAAGTCGAAAATGTACGGGTCGTTTAGAGTTTGTTGCGCGAGATCAGAAAAAGGCTCCGAAAGTGTTTGTTTAAAGTTGGTAACCGATTTCCCTTTTCTGTTATACAAGCCAGATTTAATTTGCAGCCCCAAAACATCCCGGCTCCAATTGTTTTCTATCGTTTGCTGTAAATAAAACTGCGCTTCCTCCAAGTCTTTTAGTTTGCTAATAATCAATATATTATGTCCCCAAGGGATTTGTGCAACAACTTGTTGCACAATTGCATCTTTGTAGAATTGGTAAAATTGTCGGGCATAATTCAAGCTTCTGTACGAAAGGCCTTTCATTTCAGGAAATTCACTTTTCAGGTCATGGCTTAACTGCATCAACAGGCCATCGCCCCATTGCGTTTGGGCTTGTTTCTCCGTGATCATTTTCCCTAAATCCCAGTAAAATTGGATTAAGGCACTGTTAACAGCTATGGCAGCTTTAACCTGACTTGAACGTATCTTCGATTTGATTTCAACTAACCAATCCTTATAATCAGCATTTATTAATTCTTCCATGCGTTCAAATACTTCTACCATGTTTTTTAAGCAACAACATACTTCTAAAAGTAATACTTTTGCAAGAAGTTAAATCATGAACTTAACAGAATCAGAAACAAATCATACTTCTTTTACCATACAAAAAACCGAAACCTACGTAAAGCAAACCTTACAAAACGCAGAAACTGGCCACGACTGGTGGCACATCCTGCGTGTTTGGAACAACGCCAAATTGATCGCCCAAACAGAAAAAGTTGATCTGCTAATTGTAGAATTAGCCGCTTTATTGCACGATATTGCCGACAGCAAATTTCACAATGGCAACGAAGAAATCGGGCCAAAAACAGCAGGTGATTTTTTAAAAAGTATCGAAGTTGATGATGCGATAATCGAACATGTGCAGCAAATTATCCGCCACCTATCTTTCAAGTCCAGCTTTGATCAATCCGGTTTTTCTTCCGAAGAAATGAAAGTAGTCCAGGATGCCGACCGTTTGGATGCCATCGGCGCCATCGGTATTGCCCGCGCTTTTACTTATGGCGGCTTTAAAAACCGGGAAATGTACAACTCGGAAATCCAGCCTGATTTTAACCTCACAAAAGAAGCATATAAAAATTCGACCGCACCAACCATTAACCATTTTTACGAGAAACTGCTGCTGCTGAAAGATTTGATGAACACCGAAACGGCCAAAAAAATAGCAGAAGAAAGGCACGCTTTTATGGAATTGTACCTCGAACAGTTTGCTTCCGAGTGGAATGGGACAAAATAAACGTACTTTCACGCCCGAAACATTTAAAGCAATTGGATGAAAATACTTTACATACTTCTTTTATCGGTACTTTTTTTATCTGCCCAAGCACAAACTGATACGTTGAAGCAACAACGTTTTAACCTGCATTTCCAGCAAACGGTCATCACGCAAACGCATCCTGGTTTTAGCGCAAAATATATGGGCGACAACAGCTTGTCCCCATTTCACGAAACGGCAAGCTCGTTAACGGCAACGCTTTTTGGCGGGGCAAGGTTGTGGAAAGGCGCGCAGGCTTTTTTTAACCCGGAAATGTCTGGCGGCGCAGGTTTTAGCAAAACGTTGGGTGTTGCCGGCTTCCCAAATGGCGAAACTTTTCGGGTTGGTTCTGCCGAACCTAAAATTTATATTGCCCGTGCTTATTTAACCCAGCGTTTTAGTTGGGGGAACGAACAAGATACGATCAGCGATGACAACAACCAGTTGGCCGGCCTGCAAAGCAAACGCTATTTTTCCATCACGGCCGGGAAATTTGGCATGGCAGATTTTTTTGACACCAACGAGTTCAGCCACGACCCGCGGACACAATTCATGAACTGGTCGTTGATGAGCAACGCCGCTTGGGATTATCCGGCCAATACGCGCGGCTACGTTTATGGCGTTTATTTTGATTACCACCAGCCTTCCTGGGATTTGCGTTTCGCCGTTACGATGATGGCAAACACGGCAAATGGCTCAATTTGGGACGGGAAAATCGGCAAGGCAAATTCCCAAACTTTAGAATACGAAAAGAGGTTTGGTTTTTCGGGCAATAAAAAAGGCTCGGTGCGGGTCTTGGTTTTTAACAATAATACTAAAATGGGCAATTACCGCCTGGCCATCGCCGAAAACCCGACCGCTCCGGATGTTGTTTCTACCCGTGCTTACGGCCGAAACAAATTGGGTTTTGGTTTGAATGCCGATCAATACCTCAGCAAAGATTTTGGTGTTTTTGCAAAAGCGAGTTATAACGATGGCCGGAACGAAACCTGGGCTTTTACCGAAGTTGACCGCTCCATCAGCTTTGGCGGCGTTTTGGCCGGAACTTCCTGGAAACGCAAAAACGATGAAGTAGGTTTGGCTTTTGTTGGCAACGGCATTTCAGCGGCGCACCGCGATTATCTGGCGGCTGGCGGCTACGGTTTTATTATTGGCGATGGCGCTTTAAACTATGCGCCCGAAATGTTGGCCGAATTGTATTATAAGTTGAACGCTTATAAAAACATGGTTTACTTAACGCCCGACTATCAGTTTATCCTCAACCCGGCTTATAATAAAGACCGCGGGCCGGTGCATGTATTTTCAATCCGCGCGCATATTGCCTTTTAACGCGCAAATGTCAGCCAGCCAAAATAAAGCAGCATAAAAACAGCACTGATAAAGTTCATTTGCATGGCGTTTTTGTAGTTTGCTGCCGATGCTTCTTTTATCACCTTAAAAAACCAGTAGTTAAAAAACAGGAAAATAGGGAAGGAGCAGCCCAGGAAAAAGTAAAAGTTGTTTATTTCGCCTAAAATATGCCAGTAAAAGAAGCTTAAAACGATACCAGCCGCAAACGTAATTCCCGAAAAAATAAACGAACCTTTGTAGCCGAGCAGCAAACTCAATGTTTTATCGCCGCGCTTGCTGTCTTCTTCGTGCTGGTAAATTTGGGTAAGCGGATACGAAGCGCCGATCAAACAAGAACAAATGCCGCCGGCAATTAAAACCGGGGCATTCCAATCAAAAGCAGAGAAGGTTGTTCCGTTCATCCCGTCAAAAATTGCCCAATACATAAACGCACCTTGGAAAAAGAAAACCGTGAGAAAGCTGATGACCGGATATTTTTTTAAACGCGTTGTTGGATGGCTGTACAATTTCGACATCAACCCATAAATTAAAACCGAAAAAGCAAACCAAACGCTGATAAAAAAGCCTAATAAAAAAGCAGCAAATTCCATCAAAACAGAAACAAAATACAAGCTTTTGTCAACTGCCGGCGGTTTTTCCAACAGGCCAATGCTGCCTTCATCTTTGTCAAAATAACTGTTGTAGCCGTTTGTTGCCGGAATGGCCAGCACGTACCATATAATAAAAATGACGATCGCCCGGAAAAAAGTAACATTTGCCGCCTGGCTGTAGGCAAACAGGTAAACCGGCAGCAAAAAAATGGAAAATACAAAACGCAGGTGCGCCAGGGTTGATCTGCTAACCAGCATGTTTAGTTTTATTGGCTAATATAATAATAGTTCTTAATTTGGTTGAGAATACAAAAAACGATTTTGTTGAAATGAAAAAAATATTTGCCATACTGTTTTTATCGGCCTTTTTTATATGTGGGGCGTTTTCGCAAACGGCGCAAAAAGTAAGTTCGGCCACGGTAACTTTCAAAATAAAAAATTTGGGCATCAATACAGAAGGGGTTTTTGGCGGGTTTAAGGCCACCATCGTTTTCGACCCAAACCATTTGGAAAACAGCAGTATTGAAGCTTCGGTTGATACGCGTACGATCAATTCCGACAACAACATGCGCGACAACCATCTGAAAAAAGAGGAGTATTTTGATGTGGAACATTATCCCGAAATCAAAATGAAATCTGTTGCCTTTAGCCACCAAAAAGGCGAAAACTACACCGGGGATTTCGACGTAACTATCAAAGCAAAAACTAAACGCATCAAAATTCCTTTTACCTATATAGAAAACGGCAGCAACAATTCATTCAAAGGCAGTTTCAACATCAAACGTTCTGATTTTGGTATTGGCGGAAAAAGTATGGTTTTGTCTGATGATGCGCTGGTTGCCGTTGCTGTAGAAACAACAAAATAAGCCGAAAAATAATTTTATTTTAATGAGTAGTTGTATCAGTGCTGTTGGGATTGCCAATCCGAAAAACCGGATTGCGCAAAGTGCCATTTTGGGTTTTATGAGCAAGGCTTTCCGCCTGAGTGAAAATGATGCCAGCCGTTTAAAAAGCATTTACGATCATTGCGGCATTGCGCAGCGTTATTCTGTTGTCCCTGATTTTGGTTTTGATGATTTTGCCGAAAACGAGTTTTTTCCTGCAAATGAAAACCTTGAACCTTTCCCCGACACCAAAAAGCGGATGGGCTTTTATCAAAAACACGCCATTGAAGTTGCGGCGCAGGCAGCACAAAATTGCCTTGCCGGTTTTGATGCTTCTTTTACCGGCAAAATTTCGCACTTAATTACCGTCAGTTGTACCGGAATGTATGCGCCGGGGATTGATATTGACTTGATTGAAAAATTAGGTTTAAACCGAAATACCGAACGTACCTGCATTAATTTTATGGGTTGCTACGGAAGTGTGAACGCGCTTAAAACTGCCGATCATATTTGCCAGGCGAACCCTGAAGCAAAAGTTTTGGTTGTTTCGGTGGAGCTGTGCACGCTGCATTTTCAAAAGGAAAACACGCTGGAAAACTGGGTGGCCAATTCGCTTTTTTCTGATGGCGCAGCGGCGGCAATCATAGAAAACACCGGTAAAAGAAGCATCAACAAGCCGCATTTGATCCTCAAAAATTTTTATGCCGAATATATTTACGAAGCCCGGAACGAGATGAACTGGCTGATCAGCAATACGGGTTTTGAGATGAAGCTCACATCGCAGGTTTCCAAACAAATCCAAAAACACATCCGGCCGCTGGCCGAAAAAGCTTTGCAAAAAGCAGGGTTGCTTTTGCAGGAAATTGATTTGTTTGCCGTTCATCCGGGAGGAAAAAAAATACTCGAAGCCGCAGAAAACGGACTGGGGATTTGCAAATGTAAAAACAGTTTTGCGCACGAAGTTTTGGCAGAATACGGCAACATGTCGTCCGCTACGATTTTGTTTGTACTGCAAAAAATACTGGCCGAAAAAACCGGACAACTGGCACAAAATATTTTAAGTTTTGCTTTTGGCCCGGGTTTAACGGTTGAATCCATGGTTTTGCAAAAGCAATCGGTATGACAGATGTAATTGTCATCGGCGGCGGTTTGGCTGGTTTGTTCAACGCCATTTTGTTGAACCGCGCCGGTTTAAAAGTGCTGCTGATGGAACGAAAAACGTATCCTTTCCATCGTGTTTGCGGCGAATATATTTCCAACGAAACCATTCCGTTTTTAAAAAAGCTGGACATTGATTTGGAAGAACTGAATGTTGCCCGGATCAACCGTGTAGAAATTACCGCAGTTTCGGGCACCAAGTTTTCTCAGCGTTTAGATTTAGGCGGATTTGGTTTGAGCCGGTACACTTTCGACAACTATTTGTACAAAAAAGCGCTGGCCGAAGGCATACAGTTTATGCTGAACACGAAGGTGGAAGACGTGCGTTTTCAGGATAACCGGTTTGAAGTAACGGCTTCCGGAAAAACGTTTACGGCTCCTTTGGTCATCGGTTCGTTTGGCAAACGTGCCAACTTGGACCAGAAAATGAACCGAAATTTCTTCTATAAAAGAAGCCCTTTTCTGGCGGTTAAATTTCATATCCGGGCCGATTTTCCTGCTGATTTAATCCAATTAAACAATTACAAAGACGGTTATTGCGGCGTAAGCAAAGTGGACGGCGACCGTTGGTGCATGTGTTATTTGGCGCACCGAAACGATTTGCGGAAGTACGGAACGCTGCCCGAACTGGAAAAAAACGTCATCCGCAAAAACCCTTTTTTGAATCAGATTTTTGAGGAAGCCGAGTTTTTGCTGGACAAACCCGAAGTGATCAACGAAATTTCTTTTGAGAAAAAACAACCCGTAGAACAACACATTTTGATGAGCGGCGATACGGCCGGCATGATTGCGCCGCTTTGCGGAAACGGCATGACGATGGCCATCCATTCGGCCAAAATTTTGTCTGAAAAGATCATCGAAAATTATAAAGCCCACCAATTTTTGCCCGATAAAAGAAGCATCCTCGAAAAAGCTTATACTTCCGAATGGAATAAAAAATTTGCCGGTCGCCTTTGGGCCGGCCGACAAATGCAAAAGCTTTTTGGCCGAAATGCAGCGACTGACCTCACCTTAAAAACTTTAAATTATTTGCCAAACATGGCTGGTTTCTTAATCAGTAAAACCCACGGGCAACCATTTTAATTTTTGCCAATGCCAGATTTTAACAAACGCGCAACAGGGTTGGAAATCATGGACGATTTCAACCTTGGCGCAGATGAAATTGACCCGTTATTGAGCGGACTGGAAATGGTGAACCAATATTTGGGCGGTTACAAGGTTGTTTTTTCTGCCTTAAAAGAAGTATCGGTAAAAAATAATTTTCACATCAGCGATTGGGGCTGCGGCGGCGGCGATGTGCTACGTGCGATCGAAAAAAAAGCGCAAAAGCAAAACCTGCAATTGCAACTAACCGGAATTGATGCAACGCCTGCCGCCGTAAACTTTGCCAACCGCAAAAATACTTCGCCACAAATCCATTTTATTTTGGCCAATGTTTTATCCGAAGAAATCTCCGTTTTAAAATTTGATATTGTTTTAAGTACGCTTTTTACCCATCATTTTGAAGACGAAGACTGGGTTTTGCTCATCAAAAAAATGATGAATTGCAGTCGGCAAGTTGTTATTGTTGATGACTTGCACCGGCATTGGTTTGCTTATTACGCCATTAAAATCATCACCTGGATTGTAACACGTTCCCGTTTGGCGCGGTACGACGGGCCGTTATCCGTTTTAAGAGGCTTCAAACGGAAGGAGCTGGAAAGCTTATTGCAACAAGCGGGCATCAAAAATTATAATATTAAATGGATGTGGGCTTTTCGCTGGCGGATTATCCTCTACAAAAGCTAATTTTGAAACATGAGGTTGAACGTACTCGTTTTTATTAATGCGCTTGCCGTTGCCATTACGTTGGGCATCACCAATTTTTATTTCAGCCGGAGTTGGTATGATGTGTTCCAGATTTTTTCTATCTCGCTGGTAACCAGTTTCATTGTTTTTTATTATCTGATCGAAAAGTACGTTTACTCGAAAATCAAGCTTATTTATAAACTCATCCACAGTTTAAAATTGGGCCGCGATTTGCGCGATGCTTTGGGCGAAAATATCAGTTCCGACCCGATCCACGATGTGGAACAGGAAGTAAAAGAATGGGCCAAAGAAAAAAAACTGGAGATCGAAGTGCTTAAAAAACAGGAAAAGTTCCGGCGCGAATTCCTGTCCAACCTTTCGCACGAATTTAAAACGCCGCTTTTTGCCATGCAAGGTTATTTGGATGCTTTGCTGGACGAAGATGGTTTGGAAGACCCGGAAATGACGCTGAAATTTCTTAAAAAAGCATCAAGCAATGTGGACCGGATGAGTTATTTGATTAAAGATTTGGATGAAATTTCTAAACTCGAATCCGGCGAATTGCCCATCAATTATACCAAGTTCAAGATAAATGAACTGATAAAAGAAGTATTTGAAGCAGAAGAAGTTAAATCAATTCAATACAAAATCCAGTTGGTTTTTAAGGAAAAATACAATGAGCCGATTTACGTAAATGCCGACCGGGAAAGGGTCAGGCAGGTTTTGATTAACCTGATTGACAACGCTTTTAAATACGGCAAAACCAACGGCACAACTTCGGTTAGTTTGTTTTCCTTGCACGACCAGGTTTTGGTGGAAGTAACCGACGACGGTGCCGGCATAGACGAAAAAAACCTGCCGCGTTTGTTCGAGCGTTTTTACCGGACGGACGCCAGCCGATCGCGGCAAATTGCCGGTTCTGGTTTAGGTTTGGCTATTGTAAAACACATTGTAGAAGCGCACCAGCAAACAATCCACGTCAGGAGTACGCTTGGAATTGGCTCTACTTTCGGTTTTACCTTAGAAAAAGCGAAGCCGCAACCTTTTCCGGGATCGGCTATACTGAAAATTAACAATAACTTAACACAATAACTTTACTTTTGCCTGTAATCAAAAAGCATGTCGTTAAATAGCATTTTCCAATATTTTGTACCCAAGGACAAAAAAATATTTTTTCCTTTATTTGAGCAGGCCGCAGCAAATGTTGTTGAAATGGCCGTGATTATGGTAGAAGCGGTAAATGCCCCGGATGCAAGCCGACGCGAAACACTATACCAGCAAATTGATAAGTTGGAAAATGTGGGCGATGACATTACGCACCAAATTTATTTAGAACTGGGCAAAAACTTTATTACGCCCTTTGACCGCGAAGATATTCACTCATTGGCTACCGCGATTGACGACGTGGCTGATTTGATCCAGGGTTCGGCCAACCGGATGAGTTTGTACCAGATTACGGAAATGACGGAGCCGATCCAGAAACTTTCTGAATTGATTTTGCAAGCCAGTTGTGATCTGCAAAAAGCAGTTGCCGAACTGAAAGATTTAAAGAACGTGAGAAGTATTGCCGAATCCTGCATCCGCATCAACAGCATTGAAAACCAGGCCGATTACGTTTTTGACCGCGCCGTTGCCGATTTGTTTTTGTATGAAAAAGACGCCATTAAGTTGATCAAATACAAAGAAATTTTAGCTGCGCTGGAAACCGCGACAGACCGTTGTGAAGATGCGGCCAACGTGATGGAATCAATTATTGTAAAAAACGCTTAACTGATGGTATCTGTCCTGCTGGTTGTCGTTGTTGTTTTAGCCCTTATTTTCGATTTTATAAATGGTTTCCACGATGCGGCCAACTCTATCGCCACCATCGTTTCCACCAAAGTTTTAACGCCTTTTCAAGCCGTTTTGTGGGCGGCTTCCTTTAATTTCATCGCTTATTTTGCTATACCAGACCATAAAGTGGCCAATACCATTGCCAAAACCGTTTTCGAGAATTTTATAACGATGCACGTAGTTTTAGCTGGGTTGATTGCCGCTATTTCCTGGAATTTGGTTACCTGGTGGTTTGGTATCCCTTCCAGTTCATCGCATACTTTGATCGGAGGTTTTGCCGGTGCCGGGATGGCAAATGCTGCTTTTATGGGTGTAAATCCTTTCCATGCAATTAATTCAGACCCAATTATAAAAATCGTACTTTTTATATTTCTGGCCCCTATTATTGGGATGATCATTGGGATGGCTATCAATATCCTGATTATGCACATTTGTAAAAATGCACGTCCTTCTGTTGCCGAAGTCTGGTTTAAGCGGTTGCAGTTAGTTTCATCGGGTGCGTTAAGTTTTGCACATGGTGGCAACGATGCCCAAAAAGTGATGGGTATTATTTACGTGGCACTGGTTGCTTCAAAAGTAATTGCGAACGATGCTAAAATGCCCGAATGGATACCTTTCGCCTGTTATTCGGCTATTGCTGCCGGAACGATGTCTGGCGGATGGAAGATCGTCAAAACGATGGGCACCAAAATCACCAAAGTAACACCCTTAGAAGGCGTAAGTGCCGAAACTGCCGGTGCCATCACGTTATTTGTTACGGAGCATTTTGGCATCCCGGTTTCTACCACACATACCATTACCGGTTCTATTATCGGTGTGGGGTTAACCAAACGCGTTTCTGCCGTACGTTGGGGCGTAACCATCAACCTGATCTGGGCCTGGGTTTTAACCATTCCGGTTTCTGCACTGGTTGCCGCACTTGTTTTCTCCATCATCAAACTATTTTCCTAAGCTTTCGTCCTACCACAAGGTTGTTTTCGTTACGTATTCAGGTTTGTTGGAATCAAATTCACAACTTAAGTCTGCATAGATTCGTTAACAAGAAAGCACCGCGTTTTAAAACTTCTTTTTTTGATCTATCTAATTTTTATGAAAAAGCATACACTTTTACTCCATACTCTTTTTAGCCTACTTTTTTTAGCAGGAAATATAAAGCAGGCGCAAAGCCAGTTTTTAGATAAGCTGATTAAGAAAGCAACAACTTCAAGTACAAGCAGCAGCGAGAAACCTTCCGACCAGGAAATTTCCGGAGGCATAAAAGAAGCATTGCAGCAAGGCATTATCAAAAGCAGCGACCAGCTTTCGGCAGTCAATGGTTTTTTTAACAATGCGGCCGTTAAAATTTTGTTTCCGCCGCAGGCGCAAAAAGCAGAAGCTACGTTACGTAAATTAGGCTTGAATAAGCTGTGCGATAACGTTATCCTTTCGCTAAACCGCGCGGCAGAAGATGCGGCCAAACAAGCCAAACCAGTTTTTATCTCCGCTTTAAAACAAATGAGCGTGAAAGACGCCACCAGTATTTTGCTTGGACCAAGCGATGCCGCAACACAATACTTTAAACGGACAACAACCGATTCGCTGGCTGCAAAATTTCGCCCGGTAGTGCATCAAAGTTTGGATAAAGTTGGCGCCACGCAATATTACAGCCAAGCTGCTACGGCTTATAACAAGGTTCCGTTTAGTTCCGGCAAAGTTGATCCGGATATTGAAAATTACGTTACACAAAAAGCAATCAGTGGTTTATTTTTAGAGATTGCACAACAGGAATTGCAGATCAGGCAAAATTTATCTTCGCGGCCAACGGCTTTGTTGCAAAAGGTTTTTGGTTACGCTGCCCAGGCTAAAAAGTAAATCTTAATTTTAGGTTGATAAAAGAAGCATCAGCCTAAAAAACCCGATGCTTCTTTTATGCCTGTTATTTTTGGGTTGCCGCCCAGCTATCCATTTTCTTTTCGAAAACAGCTAAAGGCATCGAGCCATCTTTCAAAACCTGGTCATGAAATTCGGCCAGGTTAAATTTGCTGCCCAATTGCTTTTCGTAACGGGTACGCAGTTCGCGGATTTTTAACGCGCCGATTTTGTAACCCAAAGCTTGTCCGGGAATGCCCATATAACGTTCAATTTCTGCCGTTGCACCTTGCTCGCTGATGGCTTCGTTGTCCATCATGTATTTGATGGCTTGTTCGCGGGTCATTCCTTTGGTATGAATAGCAACATCAACCACTAAACGTATTGCTCGATGGATTTCATCGCCCAAAGCACCCATGTATTGGTACGGATCCATATAAAGCCCCAGCTCTTTGCCCAACGATTCGCAGTACAAAGCCCAGCCTTCCACATAAGCATTATCGCCGCCAAAACGACGGAATTTAGGCAGCGAAGTATTTTCCTGCGTTAAAGAAATTTGATAATGATGGCCCGGAATAGCTTCATGCAAAAAGAGCGATTCCATTCCTGAGGTCGTGTTAAACTTAGTAGCATCTAAAATAGGCACATAAAAAATGCCCGGGCGCGTTCCGTCTGCCGATCCCTGATTGTACTCTGCACTGGCTGATGCTGCCCGAAAAGCTTCCGTTTGGCGAATCTCAAAAGGTGTTTTGGGCACGTGGTTAAACATCTTTTTCAAGTTCGGTTCCATCCGTTGATGGATGTTTTCGAAAGCGGCCAAAACCTGTTGCGGCGTTTTGTACGGCATAAATTTCGGGTCGTTTTCCATGTATTCGAAAAACGCTTTTAAGTCGCCTTTAAAGCCAACACTGGTTTTAATACTGTCCATTTTGGTGCGGATTCGTTTTACCTCGCTTAAACCTAACTGGTAAATTTCTTCGGGCGTTTTGGTGGTTGTGGTTTGCTGTTTCACCAAATAACGATACATCTCGGCACCGCCAGGCATCGCCGAATAACCGGAACTTGTTCTGGCGTGCGGCAAATATTCATTCTGCAGATAATCGCCCAGCTTTTTATAAGTCGGCACCACAACTTGCATGATTGCTTTTGCGTATGCTTCTTTTAGCCTGCTTTTTTCAGTATCCGAAAAAGACTTCGGGAAATTATTGATCGGCCCGTAAAACAAGCTTTTGGTTGGGTCGGTAACTTCCATCGCGCGCATTTGCGGGATCATTTTTAAAACCAAAGCTTTCGGCAAAACCAGTCCGCTTTTTACACCTTTTTGAAAATTTTCGATCGCCGTGTTGCTCCAAACCGAAAAAGCCTGCAATCGTTTCAGCCAATTCTGGTAATCCTGCACGGTTTTAAAAGGCTGCGCACCGGTGCCAGAACCAAACTGGCCGATGGTAAGCGGCAAGGCAAACATCTGGTTAAAAGGCAAATACTCGAAATGGTAGTTAAAGCTTTCGAGTGCAATCTGCATTTCGTAAGTAAAAATATCGTACGAAAGCTGGTCTTCCGCGTCCAAATCTTCGCGCTTAAAAGTTTTTATTTTTTGGAGGTTCTCCGCATAAAACGTTTTTGCTTTGGCAAGAAAAGCAGCAGAGCCATCATCCGGCAACTGGTCGTTATAGCGGTTATCGCCGATGGAAGTGGCTTCCAGCGGATACAACTTTAGCCTGTTTTCGTAATACTGGTCAAAAAAAGCAGCTAAATCTTTGTTTTTTCCTGCGGAAGATGGTTCGGTTTTGTTTTGGCAACTTGCAAAAAGCAAAGCCACAACGGCAAATAATATTATTCCTACTTTTTTCATGCTATAAATTTAGTTTTTAGGCGAAGAAATAAAAGTTTTACGCATAAAAAAATCCTGTCCGATTTTTAATCAGACAGGATTTTAGGTGGATAAAAACAGTATCAGTTTAAATTAACAACCTTACCGGTTCTTCCAATAATGATTTTACCGTATTAAGGAAAGCGGCCGCCGTAGCGCCGTCAACCACGCGGTGATCGGCACTTAGCGTTACTTTCATCACATTGCCTGGCACAACCGCGCCGTTTTTAATAACCGGAACTTGTTGGATGCCGCTCACGGCTAAAATACAAGAATCAGGCGGGTTGATGATGGCCGTAAATTCATCCACACCAAACATGCCCAAATTAGAAATAGTGAAAGTTGAACCTTCCCAATCCGACGGTTGTAATTTTTTATCTTTTGCTTTTTTAGCGAATTCTTTTACTTCGGCAGAAATACGGCTTAATGATTTTCCATCTGCAAAACGCACCACCGGAACCAATAAACCTTCATCAACGGCAACGGCAATTCCAATATTCACATGTTCGTTGTAACGGATTTTATCGCCCAGCCAGGAAGAGTTGATGGCCGGATGCTGTTTTAAAGCAGCCGCACAAGCTTTCACCACCAAATCGTTAAAAGATATTTTAACCGGCGAAACCTCGTTCATTTTGGTACGTGCAGTCATTGCTGCTTCCATATCAATAGAAACCGTAACAAAGAAATGCGGTGCGGTAAACAAGCTTTCGGCCAAGCGTTTCGCAATCACCTTACGCATTTGCGTAACCGGCTTTTCGGTAAATTTCTCTACGCCGATAAATTCCGGTATTACAATGGTATTTTGTGCTTTTGCCATGCCTTCCTTCGCAATGGCGCTGGTTGCAATCGCTTCCTGTGCTTCTTTTACCGATGGAATTTCTGCCGCTTCTGGTGTAGCAGTTGCGCCTGCAGGTTTTGAGCCGGGCGTAAAGGCTTCTACATCTTTTTTAACGATACGTCCACCTCCGGCACTTCCTTTAACTTCTGTTAAATTAATGCCTTTGTCTTTTGCAATTTTGCGCGCTAACGGCGATGCTTTTACACGGCTGTCATCAGCAGAATTAGTTGTTTCTGCCGATGCTTCTTTTACCGGTGTATTTTCTGGTTCTTCTGTTTTTGTTTCGGTTGTTGGTGCAGCGCCATCTTGCAATAAAGGTGTAATATCGGTGCCTTCTTTACCAACAATCGCTATAATGCCGTTTACCGGTGCAGCTTCGCCTTCTTTTACGCCGATGTAAAGCAAGGTTCCTTCTTCGTAACCTACCACTTCCATCGTGGCTTTGTCGGTAGCTACATCCGCCAGCGAATCATCTGCTTTTACTTTATCACCAACTTTAAAATTCCATTTTTCAATGGTGCCTTCTGTCATGGTATCGCTTAATAACGGCATCCGGATAACCGTAGCCGGAATGCTGGAAGTATCCACTTTTGCAGCAGGTGCGGCAGCGGGTTTTTCTTCGGCTTTAGGTTCTTCTGTTTTTGTGTCTGCTTGTGGTGCAGCAGTAGAAGTGCCACCTTCGGCTGCCAAAGCTGCTTTGTAGTCTTCGCCTTCTTTGCCAACTACGGCTATCACGGCATCCACCGGTACGGCTTTGCCTTCTTCTGCACCAATGTATAAAATTGTGCCATCCTGGTACGATTCAAAATCCATGGTAGCTTTATCGGTTTCTACCTCAGCCAATAAATCACCGGATTTTATTTTATCACCAACTTTTTTATGCCATTTGGCCAATACCCCTTCCGTCATGGTATCGCTCATTTTTGGCATTTTTACTACTTCGGCCATATATTAATTGGAGTTTTTTATATTGATGGGAATGATGCTTCTTTTACCGTATCAAAATTAGTCCATAATGTATGGGTAATCCTTTTGTACATAAACATCGGTGTATAATTCTGATGGTTCTGGGTAAGGGGATTCTTCTGCAAATTTCACAGCTTCATCAACAATACCTTTTACTTTTGCATCCACGCTTTCAATCCAGGCTTCGTCCGCATATTTCTCTTTCAAAATAGCTTGTTTAACTACTTCGATCGGGTCTTTTGCTTTGTAGCTTTCTACCTCGTCTTTGGTGCGGTATTTCTGCGGATCAGACATCGAATGCCCTTTATAACGATACGTGCGCATTTCCAGGAAAGTTGGGCCTTCGCCTTTACGTGCGCGTTCAATCGCTTCGTCCATGGCATTATGCACAGCAACCGGGTCCATACCATCAACCGGGGCAGAAGGCATATCATAAGCCAGACCCATTTTGTAAATATCCGTCATGTTCGTAGTACGCGCTACCGAAGTCCCCATGGCGTAACCATTGTTTTCGCAAATGAAAACAACCGGAAGTTTCCACAGCATCGCCATGTTAAAAGTTTCGTTCAAGGCGCCCTGACGGACCGCGCCATCGCCCATGTAACAAAGGTTTACAAAATCTTCGCCTTTATATTTACTGGCAAAAGCGATGCCTGCGCCTAAGGGGATTTGTCCGCCTACGATCGCATGGCCTCCGTAAAAATGGTTTGCTTTGTCAAAAAGGTGCATCGAGCCGCCTTTTCCTTTCGAGCATCCGGTAGCTTTGCCATACAGTTCGGCCATAATGGCGTTTGGAGAAGTGCCCAGTGCCAAAGCGTGTGCGTGATCACGATAAGTGGTAATCATACTGTCGCCTTTTTTGATAACAGACATAGCACCGGCCAAAACCGCTTCCTGCCCGATGTATAAATGACAAAACCCGCGGATTTTTTGTTGTCCGTACAACTGTCCTGTCTTCTCTTCAAACTTCCGCATCAACAACATGGATTCGTACCACATCAAATACGTGTCTTTTGTAATAGCAACTGAGCTCATATGAACGATATATCCTTTTTTAGAGCAGCAAATCTAATTATATCCCAACAAAAAGCGAAACATGCGCTGTTTGTTTGCGTAATAATTAGGAATTAAAGTTTGATGAAAATTATTGATTTCGCTTTTTTTTCTGGAAAAAAGCCAATAGCTTTGAAATCCTGATAAAAGAATGCTTTCAGGTAAATTTAATTAACTCAATGTATAGTTAGCTAATCAGTATTAAATGAAGAAATTAGCAATCATTATTCTGTTTATTGCAACAACTGCCACTGTTAATGCACAAACGACAAAAGCTGTACCAAACCAGGCTACAGAGAAAAACAATAATGATGATGACAACGATGATAACTTGAGCAAAGGTTATTTTTCGCAAATTATGGGCGTTGCGCTCTCTGCAACATCCAATGTTAAGCTGTTTCAATTTGTTTACGATTGGATTGGAACGCCTTACCACTTAGGCGGAAACAACAAAAACGGTATTGATTGTTCTAAATTTGCTTTCGAACTGTACAATAAAGTATTCAATACCGTTATTGGAAACAACAGCCGGAACATTTTTAGCATGGTAAACCCAGTTGGCAAAGAAGAATTAAAAGAAGGCGATTTGGTTTTCTTCAAAATACACAGCCGTTCGATCACGCATGTTGGTGTTTATATCGGTGATGGCCGGTTTGCCCATGCTTCTTCCAGTAAAGGTGTGATGATCAGTAATTTGGCCGACCCCTATTGGACGCGATATTATTACAACGGTGGCCGTCTGCTGTCGGATTTAACGGCAAGCAATTAAACAAAAAAAGCCCTGTAAAAGAAGTACAGGGCTTTTTTGTTACACATCTTTTGTAGTCCGCACCAGGCTTATTCCGCTAAAGAAAAAGATGATCCCTACAATCACCGCTACAATTACCGACCGCGATTCGCCGGTATGCTGCACAAAACTGTAGGCGCCATAAATAATACCGATAATGCCCAAAAGGGTTAAAATTCCGCCGAAAGCTCTTTTCATAATTTCAATTGTTTAAGGTTTAAGTACAGCGGTAACAGCAAAAAATAAACCAATCTATCTAATACTGTTTTTACCTATATTTATTCGGTTTAAATCTCATCCAAAATGGCAAATGTTTTTTCGCTGGTTTTTCTGTTCCTGCTTGTCGTTATCGCTTTCAGTTCGTTTGTAACGGTTAGGCAAGGCACTATTGCCGTAATTACCGTTTTTGGTAAATACAGAAGGATCATGCTTCCCGGCCTCAACTTTAAAATCCCGCTGATTGAGCAAGTTTTTTCCCGTATTTCCATCCAAAACCGTTCGGTAGAATTGGAGTTTCAGGCTGTAACGGTAGATCAGGCCAATGTTTACTTTAAAGCTATGCTTTTATATTCAGTTTTTGACCAGGGCGAAGAAACCATCAAAAACGTGGCGTTCAAGTTTGTGGACGAAAAAAACCTGATGCAAGCTTTAATCCGTACGGTGGAAGGTTCTATCCGGGCTTATGTAGCCACAAAAAGGCAAGCGGACGTGCTGATTTTGCGCCGCGATATTGTAGAACACGTAAAAGAGCAGTTAGACCAAATTTTGGAAAGCTGGGGCTACCATTTGCAGGATTTGCAGTTGAACGATATTACGTTTGATGAAGTGATCATGAAATCAATGAGCCAGGTTGTGGCTTCCAATAACCTAAAAGCTGCTGCCGAAAACGAAGGCCAGGCTTTGTTAATCACCAAAACCAAAGGTGCCGAAGCCGAAGGAAACGCCATTAAAATTGCTGCGGAAGCTGAACGCCAGGCGGCACAATTACGCGGACAAGGTATCGCGTTGTTCCGGGAAGAAGTAGCCAAAGGGATGACCCAAGCTGCCAAAGAAATGCAGGAAGCCAACATGGATACTTCCGTTATTTTATTTACCATGTGGACGGAATCCATCAAACATTTTTCTGAAAACTCTAAAGGCAACGTGATCTTTTTGGATGGCTCAACCGATGGTATGAAACGGACGATGCAGGAATTGATGAGTATGAATTTGATGAATACGGAGGGGAAGAAGGCTTGATGGTGGTTTTATGGGTGAGTGTTTCAATTAGATGCAAATATTATTAACTCAACAGTAACAAATCATTTTACATCGAATCATAAGAAAATATAACTATTCCAAAATCATGAACATTTCTTTTAAAAAGAATACAGTATTTTTTCTAATCATAATCTTAGTAATAACTAAAGCATCTGCTCAAAAAAATCAAGCTACTCAAATTGATACTTATTTAAGTCAAGTTAACCAATCAGGACTTTTTAACGGTAATGTGTTGATAGCAGAAAATAATAAGGTAATTTTCAAAAAAGCTATTGGCTATGCAGATGCTGCAAAGTATATTCCATTAACAGTAGAACACCGCTTTCATATTGGTTCTATCGCTAAAGAATTTGATGCTGTGGGTTTAATGATGCTCCAGGAACAAGGAAAATTAAGTATTGATGATAAGGTTGCAAAATTTTTTCCTGAACTACCATCTTGGTCAGAAAAAGTAAGCATTAAAAATTTGCTGCAATATACCAGCGGTTTACCAGAGGTAAAATGGAAAACAGTTTATAATGATGCAGACAACTGGAAAGACTTGCAGACGTTACAGCAACTTGACTTTGAACCGGGCAGTAACTACGCTTACACTAACAATAATACTTTTTTACGCAGAAGAATTATAGAAAAAGTAACTGGTATAACCTTTAATCAATTTGTAAAACAAAAAATTTTAAAGCCAAGCGGAATTCGTAATGGTATAGTTGATCCATCTGCTAATGATTCTTTAGTAGCAAAATCATTTAATAATGATTTGAAGCAAGATGCCTTAGCTGTACCTATATCTGGTTGGACGTGTTTAAACTTAGAAGATTTTTATAAATGGGCAAAATGTATTAACAGCTTTTGCAGAATAAGTCCTGCTTCAACACAAGAAATAATTACACCTGTAAGTCCAGGTAAGCAATGTGGTTTAGGTGGTGGGAGTATGAAAGATGGTCACGTAATAACACATGTGCATGACGGAGTAGCTTTACATTATCAGGCACTGTTAGCAACAGATGCGACTAAAGGCAGAACAATTATTTTATTAACAAATCAAAAGCAAAATAATGTGTATGACATTGCTACAGCTATCGAGGCAATTTTAGATAATAAACCATATTCCTCGCTTCAAAAAGCGCCTTCAAAGTGAATTTTTCATTGATAGAATATATATCAATGAAACAGCCATACTTCTTTTACCACCTATTTTTCATACATTACCGTCATCTTAGCCACGCGTTCTTCCAAATATTTCAACCTCAAACTATAAAGACGATTAAAAAGAAAAAGCATCCAACACTGCAAAGATGGTGCGTGAAATACGAACAAAATTAAGGTAGGTGAGATTGTCCTAAAAAACAAAAACCCGGTTTCATCATCCCATACGGGAGAGAGGATTTACCGGGCATCGCATAACAAATATAAGGCTTTCAATTACATTTGCAAAAACCCTTTATAGTTAATCGATGGATATTGCAGATTTAGAAAAACTACTTTCAGAAAAAAGGCTTAGCACCTATTACAGCTTGTTTCCTACAGACAAGGAAAAAGCAATTGAATACTACACCTTCAATACACAAATTTCAGAATCACTTTATCCACTACTTTCTAATTTAGAAATAGTGCTTAGAAATTCAATACATAATTCATTTAGCGTACACTTTAAATCGGCCGAATGGTTTTTACAGTTTAAACAACCTGAATTATTTGATCAGGTAAATATTGCAAAAAGAAAAATTCTTACCGGACATAATTTTATGACGGCAGACAAAGTGGTTGCTGAATTAACATTTGGGTTTTGGACTTCTCTTTTTAATAAACAATACGCTAAAGATTTTTGGAAGCCCTTAATGTATGCTTTTCCTTTACTAGGTACGGCTAATAAGCACCGGGATAAAATTTCTTACAAGCTTAACCATGTCCGTAAATTTAGAAACCGTATTTTTCATTACGAGCCGATTTGTAATGACCTTGCTGCGTTAAAAACAAATCATAGTAATATTTTGGAAATACTACATTGGATAAATGCAGATGTTGTTGCTTGGACAAAACAAACAGACCGGTTTGACAACTTATATAAACAAGTAGTCGCATTACGTTCTGAGAAATAATGTATTACTCCTTATTAGAATTAGAATGTGAATAGGGTTTATAGATTTAGTAGGATTACAAACCCCTGATACTTCTTTTACCACCTATTTTTCATACTGCACTGTCATCTTAGCCACCCGTTCTTCCAAAGATTCCATCGTCATTTTTTCGCGCAAGCGATCAACCAAAATGGGGAAGGCAAAAGGCGTTGGGCGTTTGATGGTTTTGATGACGATTTCCTGGGTAGAAATTCTTTGCAAAGCTGCCCGAAGCCTAAACTCTTCCAATTGGTAAGCCAACGCTTCGTTGTAGGCTTGCTGCACCAATAAATTATCCGGCTCGTATTCGCTAAAAACCTCAAACAGCAAGGAAGTCGAAGCCTGCAAATGCTTGTTTTTAATAGGCTGGCCGGGATAACCGGTAAAAACCAAACCGGCAATATGGGCAATATCGCGGAAACGGCGCTTGGCCATTTCGGTGGCGTTTAAGCTTTGCTGGATGTCGTTTAAAAGGTTGTTTTGCGAGAAAAGATCTTCCTCCAATGCTTCTTTTATCGGTATAAAATCATCGGTCAATAGTTCAAAACCGTAATCATTCATGGCGATGGAAAAGGTGGCACTTTTAATCAAGGCCAAACGATAGGCCAGGAGCGAAGCCATGCCTTCGTGCACTTGCCGGCCTTCAAACGGATAAAAAAACAAATGATGGCCTTCGCGCGATTCTAGTTCTTCAATCAAAAACTGGTGGCTTTGCGGCAAACAGGAGTCTTTAGCCTGGAGATCAAACAAAGGTTTTAAAGCTTTTATTTCGATGTCTTTTTCCAGTCCGTGCGCCACTTCGTCCAGCTTCTGGCGGATAACGGCGCAATACTGCGAAGAAAGCTGCATCCGCTGGCCCATCCAACTTGGGATAATGCCTTTTTTAACTGGTGATTTTTTAACGAAAGCCGTCATGTCTTTCACCTTGATCAGTTCCAAACTTCTTCCGGCAAACCAAAAGTTATCGCCAGGCTTTATTTTGGAGATGAAGTTTTCTTCAATCGTGCCCAAACTGCCGCCGCTCAGCCATTTTACGCGCAAACTTACTTCGCTGGTAATCGTGCCCATGCTCATCCGGTGGCGCATGGCCACGCGGCGGTTGTTCACTTTGTACAGGCCCTCTTCAATCTCGACTTTTAAAAACTCGTCGTACTGCGAAAGCGTTTTGCCACCCATCGTGATAAAATCCAACAAGCTGCCAAATTCCTCCCAACTTAAATCGGCGTAAGCATGTGCTGTTTTTACCTGCCTAAAAACAGCATCGGCGTAAAAACCATCCGAAACGGCCAGCGTAACCAAGTATTGCATCAGCACATCAAAAGCCAGCAAAACCGGGTCGCGGCTTTCGTAAATTCCGGCCAGCATGGCTTCTTTTAAAGCCGCGCCTTCCATCAGTTCCAAAGAATGGGTTGGCACGAAATACGCTTTAGAAGTTGCGCCGGGATGATGGCCGCTCCGCCCGGCACGCTGCATGAAACGGGCAACACCTTTCGGGCTGCCGATTTGGATCACGGTATCAACGGGACGAAAATCAACGCCCAAATCCAAACTTGATGTACAAACCACCAGTTTCAGCATTTCGCTGTGCAGCGCATTTTCAACCCATTTTCGCAAATCGTTGTCCAACGAGCCGTGGTGCATCGCCATAATCCCGGCGTATTCCGGGTACTTGTCCAAAATGGCATGATACCAAATTTCGGCGTGGGCGCGCGTGTTGCAAAACAGTAAAGTGGTATTGCTTTTGGCCACAATTTCCATTACCTGCGGCAGTAGTTTTGTGCCGAGGTGGCCGCTCCAGGAATACTTTTCGATTTGGTGCGGGATAACGGATTCGATCGTGTGCTTTTTCTCAATATCAGA
>CAXTKQ010000013.1:26442-39378 GCA_964244955.1 uncultured Sphingobacteriaceae bacterium
ATATCAGAACGGATCAGCCGGACGTTTTCCTTCGGGAAATCGTTCCCCAGCAAAACAGCCGCGGCTTGTTCTAAATTGCCGATAGTGGCGGAGATACCCCAGATTTTGAGTTGCCGGTTTTGAGTTGCCTGTTGCGGGTTCTGGGTTTGAGACTGGTCTGCGTCAAGAACTGACAACTCACCACCCGCAACTGGCAACTTCTCCAATCCCTTCAACCGAGACAGCCCCAACTCCACCTGCACGCCTCTTTTACTGCCTAAAAGTTCGTGCCATTCGTCCACTACCACCAATTGCAAATGTTGCAGTGTTTTGGGGTAATCTTTTTGGGCGAGCATTAAATGCAGGCTTTCGGGCGTGGTGAGCAGAACTTCCGGGAGTTTTTTGCGGAGGGCATTTCGTTCGGCGGTAGAAGTATCGCCGGTGCGGGTTCCAATCGTCCAGGGCAAACTTAAATCATCGCAAACGGATTGCATCGCATTGCGGATGTCGTTGGTCAAAGCCCGAAGCGGCGTAATCCACAACAATAAAAGCCCGTTGTTTTTTCGGGTCTGGTAATCTTTCGGGTGTTCGTTGATGTAACCGGCCAGAAAAGACAGAAAAAGCGCAAACGTTTTGCCGCTTCCGGTTGGCGCATTAAGTAGGCCCGATTGCCCGGCTAAGTATGCCGCTTCCATTTCCTGCTGAAATGTAAACTGCTTCCATTTTTTCTGCTTGTACCAATTGCGGATTACTTGCTGCCCCTTTGTGCTCATTTTGAAATACAAAGTTAAAAGGGTTTTGCCGTGAAGCAAAAAGGTTAGTGTATTGAAGTTTGGACTGAAAAAAGGCCGATAAAAGAAGCATCCTAACTTTCCGGAAATAATTCCTGTTGGATTTTTTCCAGTTCTGCTAAATCGCCTACATCTTTTGGCCTTGCGGTTGCTTTTTTTTCGCGGATTAAATCGGCCAAAAACAGTACTTTAACCGGCACTTCATCCAAATCTCCGGTTATGGCTTTTGCATAACAAGCATCAAAATCTTGTTGTGAAAAAACTTTGGTCTGTTCGCCTAAATCCAAAGAAAAACCATTTTTACCAAAAGGAACGGTGGTATAACCAAATACAAATTGGGTATTTAAAAGATGCCCGGCACCGGCAACTAAATTTTCTTTGAGTGATTGAACCAAGCCAGCCCTGTTTTCGGGTGTGTTTTTGATCCAGATATCCATATCCGCGGTTGTTCGGGTGTGGCCGTAAAAAGCGCCAGCCATTCCACCAATCAGCAGGTATTTTACTTGATGGCTTGCAAAGCTTTTCAACAAATTCTGCACATCATCGCTTGATATGTCCATGTTTTTTTGATCGTTTTTCAGTAACGGATTTGCCCTTCTCAATTTTGCGGATAATTGCATCAGCGAAAAAAAACGGGTTATATTTTGCTGAAAAGCAGGAAAAATGTTGGCTGGCATACGGTATCATCAACCCAAAAGGCAAGCTAATTTAACAATTATATTTGATTGCCATACTTCAATCTGCCTTGAGCTGGTTTTCTATTTTCTGCGGATGCAATGGGTTCAGCCCGGCTAAAATTTTACCGGCATCCTTTGTTTTGGCTTTTCCTTCCAGCACAACCGTTCCGCCTTTTACGTTGGCCTGCACTTCGGGATAATCTTTTAAAACACTGTCTACCGCTTGTTTAAGTGGCAAGTCGGCATTCAAAACAACAGGTGCCACTTCAATATGGTTGACAATCCCTTTTACAAGGTTGATCCCTTTTACGGTTTGTTCGGCTTCCCCTTTTGATTTTTCGGATGGACACTTGCCGGTTAACGTAACCACGCCATCCTCAATTGTATAATCAACGGCTGCAAAATTTAATTCGTTTTTAGCTTTTGCGGCAAGGTCGGCCTTGATTTCTTTGTCCAATTCCTGCTGGCTGCAACTGCTGATTGTTCCGACAAAAAACAAGGAAAGCAGTATTTTATTTAAACGGGAGATTAGTTTGCTTGTCATAAATTTATCTGTTTCGCAGTTTAGCTTTTATTTAAAAGGTCAAATTCCTTGCCTTTGTTTCGCTTTAGTTCATTCATTTTTGTTGATCCAATTTTTACCAAATAAAATATGCAAACGTTCCAAAATTATTTGTTCGTTGGTTTTTGGCTGCTGTTCGGCTTTAATAATCCGTCAAAAAACAACCATACTGTTTTTACCGGCCAAAAATCAGTACCGGAAACGCAACTGATCGTGCCGGGAAAATCTATCGGACAAACCAAACTAAAAGAAGATGCCGTATTGGTTTATAAAGCTTTAGGCAAGCCTGATTTTGGTGATGCTGCGATGGGAAAATCGCTTGCCACCTGGTACGCTGCACATAATCCATCGGGCTACCAAACGCAGGTTTTCTTTTCCCGGTATATGGCGGGCATGGACGATATTACAAGCCGTGTAAAGCAAATCCGGGTTACTTCGCCGTATTTTAAAACGGCTGAGGAGATTGGCGCAGGTTCAACTTTAAAACAAATCAATGCTTTTTTTGAGGTGCGCAAAACAGCCGCTTTTACAGAAAATAAACAACGTTATTTTATTTATGATACCCTTAAAGGCATCGCTTTTGAAAGTAACGCCAGCGGTAAATGTACAGGCATAATTGTTTATTTATTGGGCGGCCGCGGCGGGTTTACTTATCTTCCTTTTCATTCCAACTAAAAATTGAGGCTAAATAAAAATGCTTCTTTTACCACTGATTTTTTGGTGGTAAAAGAAGCATGGGTGGCTTTATGCTGATAGGTTTACTCAGCTTACTTTTCATCCCGATAAAAACCTTCTAAATAAAAATGCTTCTTTTAGCACATAAAAAATAATGTGCTAAAAGAAGCATGGCAAACCAACAGGAATGTTACCAGCCTGTGTTTTGCGTCAGTTTATTATTGGTAGCAATTTCCCTTTGGGGCACAGGCCATAAATAATATTGGGCTTTCATGGTTACGCCTTGTTCGTTTGGTGTTGTAGCGGCATCCCCAAAAGTATTGCTCGTTACGTTATAAATTTGATGGGTGCGCTGGATATCAAAATAAGCTTTATTTTCATAAGCCAGTTCGTGGTAGCGCTCTTTCCAAATTGCTGCGCGGAACTGCTCTTTGGTCAAACCGCTTAACGGCTGCAATTGTGCCCTTGCCCTGATCTTGTTAACCTGCGTATAAGCATCCGGCGTTGGGCCGTTCACTTCGTTGCTTGCTTCGGCATAAATCAATATGGCTTCGGGCAGGCGCAAAAATGTCCAGTTCTCGTCAGATTGTCCATTGCCTAATGCACTTTCTGCATGAAAATATTTGTACAAAGCATGTACGCCGAATGTAACAGTTTGAGTAGGTGCGCCAAATTGCGGGTAACTTGAAAAATAAAACTGCCGTTCCTGTGTCCGTAAATCATTCGCTTCGTAACTGTTAAAAAAACCATTAGTTGGGATCATGGCACCTAAGTGGTCTCCATAAGCACCAACCGGAAGGTTAAAAGGAAGGGTTAACTGCGGGATTTGATTAGTTCTTACACCAACCAGGTATTGAGACTGAAAAATCAGTTCTCCCTGGTTTTTATGGGGATTGTCGTGCAGGTAGTCATATTTTTCAAATAAACTGTAGTTAGGCAATACCAATGCTGCTGTGGCGGCTGCTTTTGCATAGTTTTCTGCTTTTTGCATCGGATAACCTGCTGTTGTAAGGTAAACGCTTGCCAACAAGGTATTAACAGCACCCAGGGAAACTTTGCCAGTTTGGTCAACCGTAGGCAGGCCGGAGCCTTGGGCTGCAATCAAGTCGCTGATAATTAAATCATAAATTGATGCAACCGGTGTGCGTGCAGGATAAAGATCAGGGCTATTAACTGTAACCGGACTTGTAATCAAAGGCACATCACCATACAAACGAACAAGATGATAGTAAAAGAAAGCCCTTAAAAAGCGTGTTTCCCCTAACAGCCTCTTTTTTAATGTTTCATCCATACTTACAGTAGGTATTTGCTGCAAGGCAAGGTTTGCATTGGCAATAGCTGTATAACTGTTTTGCCATACATCTTCAAAACCCGGGTTTGTAGCATCTGTACGTTGGTTAATCACATTGCCGTTGTTTACACTTTGGCCAAGGGAAGTTGTATGGCCGGCAAAAAGTTCAATGGTAATAAAAGGGCTTTCGCCATAGGCATCACCATTTTGGAACAGGTATAATGAGGTATAAATACCATTAACAAATGTTTGTGCCTGTGCACCGGTGGCAAAATAATTTGTTTTAACAAAATTACTTTTATCCTTTTCGTCCAAATATTTTTTACAACTGCTAAAGCAAAAAATTATGATTAAAAGAAGGTAGGTATTGTATTTTTTTAAGTTAAATTTCATAATGTTTATATTTAACGTTAATTAAAAAGTAGCATTTAGGCCAAGCAAAAAAGTTCTTGGTTTTGGATAATCGTAAAATTGGATATTCTGGGTAAAATTACTTGAAGGGCCCTGGTTAAAGTTGACCGAACCATTATAGGTAGAAACTTCAGGGTCATACCCAGTGTATTTGGTAATTACGAATAGGTTTTGGGCCTGGGCATAAATCCTTAACCTGCTTAATTTTATTTTAGATAAAATGTTGTTAGAAAAATTGTAGCCTAACGTTACTGCCCGTCCCCGGATAAATGACCCGTTTTCAACTTTTGTAGAATAGATCTCTGTTTGATAACGTACATAAGCAGGCCTGTCTTCGGCTATAAAAGTGTTTTGATTGGTAGGCGTCCATGCATTCAGTACAGTTGCATAACTGTTTGCCTGGCCGGTACGGTCCTGCCCGGAGTGCCTGGTCAGGTTCATAATCTGGTTGCCGTAGTTAAATTGTAGCTCAACGCCAAGATCAAAGCTTTTATAGTTAAAGTTATTGCTAAACGTACCATAACCATCAGGAATAGATTTGCCAAGCACAACTTTATCAGCAGAGGTAACCCTGCCGTCCCCGTTTGTATCTTGGATTTTAAGGTCTCCCGGCAACAAGCCATATTTAGCCGCTTGCGATGCCTCGCCAGTTCCCCAGGTACCTAAAACTTTGTAGCCATAAAAGCTGCCAGCCGGTAAACCTACACGCATTAAGTTAAATTGTGAAAGAAATACAGGGCCAAGGAAAATATCATCATTGGATGCGCCTAATGCTAAAATCTTGTTTTTTAAGAAAGATATGTTGAAATTAGTGTTCCAGCTAAAATCCTTTGTTTTAATATTAACTGTATTTAAAGAAAACTCTAATCCCCTGTTCTCCAATTTGCCTATATTTTTATAAACGCTGTTAAAACCACTTGTTTCCGGCAATGGTGCATTTAGTAAAAGTGCCTGGGTTTTTTTTGAATAAACATCTGCTTCTATTGTAATGCGGTTATCAAACAAACCAAATGATGCACCTAAATCATATTCAGCAGTTTTTTCCCATTGCAGTTGCGGGTTGCCGATACTGGTTAAAGTTGTACCAATAGCCTGGCTACCGCCAAAAATATAATTGGTTGTATTGATATTTGCAAGCGACTGGTACTGCCCAATCTCGGAGTTGCCTGTAAGGCCATAACTTAACCTAAGTTTAAGATCAGAAATGGTTTTATTGTCTTTCAGGAAATCTTCTTGCGATACCCTCCAAGCTAATGCCGCCGAAGGGAAAAAACCATATTTAACATCTTGTCCAAAACGGGACGATCCGTCGGTACGGCCCGTTAAAGTTACCAGGTATTTATCTTTATAGCCATAATTTACCCTTCCGTAAAAAGACTGCATTTGCCATGCCGTATAATTTGAAGAAGGCAAACCTGGTATAGAACCGGCACCAAGATTATAATACTGATAAAAATTATCAGAAAGTCTGCCGGTAGAAGCTCCAAAACCTATTTGTTGGAAGTTCTGGCGCTCTGTACCTACAACTACGTTTAATGCATGTATTTTATTAAACGTGTTGTTATAGGTAAAATAGTTTTGCCATTGCCAGAAAGTGTTGTTGTTTTCGCTAATGGAGGCAGAACTATAGGTTTGGCTTGCTGTTGATCCTCCAACAAGCCCGCTTTGCGAACTTGGATAATAATTAGAGGCAGTTGTTACACCTAATACACTACGGAAACTAAGGCCCTTAAATAAATCAATGTTTGCATAACCGTTGCCGCTAAAAACGCGTAGTTTGGCTAATCGCTGTATTTCCAATGCCTGGGCTACCGGGTTGTCGCCGCCTTCCATATTCGGGTAGTCTGTTCTCTTTCCATAACTTCCGTCAGGGTATCTGATGGGTACAATAGGAATCATTTCTATTAACATTCTGGGAATGTTGTTACCGCCTGTACCATAATTGCCGGCACGCTGGTCCTGGGTGTTATAATTTAAGGTAGCGCCTACTTTTAACCAAGGTTTAATTTGATTGTCAACAGTTAAACGTGCATTGTAACGTTTTAAGTAACTATTAAGGATAATACCTTCATCATCAGCGTAATTTAAGAACATTCCGTAGTTAATAGTTTCTGAACCCCCTGTAAATGACAGGTTATGGTTTTGGCTATACGCAGTTCTTGTGGTTGCCTTTTGCCAGTCAACATCATATAAAGGGTTTAAATTGGCATCAAATAATTTGCCGATCAAGGGTGTCCTTAACAATTTAGGGTCATTGTTGGCATATTTACCAGCAGCCCATCCTACCGGGTCATACTTTTTTATGTTGGCGTAAGACTGGTCTTCTACGGCCAAAAATTCTTTTGCATTAAGCACAGGAATCTCTTTTGCCATTTTGCTCAAGCTTCCGTAACTGTCATAGCTAACAGTGCTGGGGCGATTTTTAGCGCCTCTTTTTGTAGTGATTAAAATTACGCCATTAGCTCCGCGCGTACCGTAAATTGCAGTAGAAGAAGCATCTTTTAGCACATCAATAGTGGCTACGTCATTCGGGTTAATGGAGTTTCCTCCCGCTGTCCATACAATTCCGTCAACAACATACAAAGGGTCTGTGCTGGTGTTGATAGAGCTATATCCACGGATACGGATCCTGGTATCGCCGCCCGGCTCGCCAGAATTGGTTGATACGTTTACGCCGGCTATTTTGCCGGCCAGCTCTTGCTCCAAATTAGTTTGGGGGCGTTCTTGCAATTGCCTTGCGTTTACACTTCCAACAGATCCGGTCAGGTCTGCACGTCTTTGTGTGCCATAACCCACCACTACAACTTCACTCAGTGCTTTAGGTGCTTCGGCCAATACCACATTGATCTGTGATCTGTTTGCAATAGGAACTTCCTGTGTGGTATAGCCAATAAAACTAAACACCAACGTACCATTGCCATCAGGGGCATTTAAGCTGTATTTACCGCTTACATCGGTTACTGTACCAATGGCCGATCCTTTAACCTTAACACTTACGCCCGGCAAAGGCCCTTTGGCATCGCTTACTGTACCTTGTACTTTTTGGGCGGCAACCGCATTGGCCTCGGTAGCGGCCTCTTTCTTTTTAACAACAATTGTTTTCTGAATAATTTTATAGGTCAGGGGCTGGTCTTTAAAGCATTTGTTTAATGCTTCTTCTACAGTTACCGGGCCTATTTCGATGTTTATTTCCCCGGCTTTTGCGATGTCCTGCTTATCATATAAAAAATGGTAACCGGTTTGTTTTTCAATAGATTTTAACACTTTTTCAACAGTAGCATTTTTTTGATGGAGTGTTACGATCTGACTATAAGTTTTAGCGCTAACATTGGTAAGGGCTGCAATTATCAAAATAGCAGTTAATTTCATAACCAATAAAATTTTGGACAGGTTAGGCCAGGCCAAGGGCATAGCCTTAGAATTAAAATTCATAAGTTTGTAGAGTTTGGGTTAAAAAATTGCTTTTAATTCGTCGATTGCGATTTAGGGATCCAAATACTTGCCGGGAAGTGGTGCAAACACTTGCCCGGTTTTTTTATGTAAGTTTCAGTTACGGAAACAAAGGAAGCCCCGACGCATTTAGTTTATTTTAGTATTTCTTTCATCATAAATTGGTTTAAGTGAATAATTAGTTATGTTAATGGTCTGTTTAAGTTCTTGTCAATTTATTTTCAATGCTTCTTTTAGCAACTAAAAAACGGTAAAGCCTGGTTTGCTTTATTGTGAACATACAATACAATCACCAATTTTATAGTGATAAAAGAAGCATTAGGGTTTTTAATAAATAAATTTGAACACGCGCTATATTAAAAATTATATAATTCCTTTATTTCATAACCGTAATGTTTCTGCCATCAATCTTAAAGTTGACACCAAAAAATTTAAGCATATTTAATAGTTCAGAAATTTTTACACTACGCGATATCCGGCCTGTAAATTGCTTGACAGGTATTTTCCCTTCGTAGCTTATCGTTACGTTATACCATCTTTCAACCTGCCGCATCACTGCTTCAATGCCCGCATCCTTAAACTGGAAAAGGCCGTTCTTCCAGGCTGTTTCGTCGTCCACATCTGCATCTTCGATGATCTTGGTTTGGCCTTGTTCGTTTAAAAGTGCCTGCTGGCCGGGTTTAAGAAAATTAACTGAATTCCCGCTTTTTACTTTTACCGCTCCTTCTAACAAAGTGGTTTTCATAAAGCTTTCGTCTCGATAAGCCATCACGTTAAAATGCGTGCCCAATACTTCGACCACAGAGCGGCCAGTTTTTACCAGAAATGGCATTGCTGCATTTTTTGCCACTTCAAAATAAGCTTCACCGGTTATTTCAACTTCTCTTTTTTTGCCGGTAAAAACAGCAGGGAAACGCAAGGATGAAGCTGCATTGAGCCAAACTTTACTGCCATCAGCAAGTACAACCTGGTATTGGCCGCCTGTTGGGGTCGAAATGGTATTTAAGGCAATGTTTTGATCGTTCGGGAGATTATTGGGTGCTTTATAAATCACCTGCCCGTCTTTGGTTTTTGCAATGTTGGTGGTCCCTTGTTTTGCTAAAAGCCCGGTATGTGCATTGTCCAGTACTATTGTTTTGCCGTTTGCAAGTGTTAGGATGGCTTTGTTTCCTCCCGGCAGGATGTCGTTTTTAGGCTGATGTTTTTGAACTGTTTTGTTACAACACTTTTGCGGCCGGTTAAAATAAAAACGGGCCCCAACACTTAATAAAAGCAGGGCCGCAGCAGCAGCAGTAATTTTTTTCCATATAGGAATTCGCTTAATTGATGGTACTGAAATACGGTCCTCTTCTTTGGCTTTGGCTTGTAAAATATGATTCAGGATTTTACCGCTTTGTACCGGACCGAAAACATCTTCCTTATTTTCAAACCCGTCCCAGGTGTTTTTTAAAAGCGCAGTCAGTTCCTCATCATCCGCATAAGCATCCAATAATTCAAAAAGTTCCTGCTCTTCTTGCTTAGTGGCAGTTTTTTTGAAGTATTGGTTAAAGAGGTAGTTCAACCTTACATTTGGCATTATCACCTGAATGAATATTTTTAGTACAACTGGTTAACAAGGAAGCTGAGGCAACCTTGTGTACAAGACAAACAACACTTACAAAAAGGGGATATTGATCTTTAAAAAAAATCAAAAAAACAGCAGCAAGGCTAATAAAATTAAACGGGTGGCTACGTTTGCATTAACATAATTGGTGATGGAAGCGGTAGCTATCTGCAAATATTTTTTCACGGTTTCGTGCGATAAGTCGAGCTTTTCCGCTATTTCGGCATACTTTAAACGCTTGTGCCTGCTTAGCAAATATACTTTTTGTTGTTGCGGCGGCAACTGGTCTATGGCTTCGTCCAGCAAACTGTAGTAGGGATTATGTTCTATCTCGGCCAAAACATTTTGTGTATAATGTTCTTCTGGTCCTTTCTGTGCCAAACGCACTTTGACCAGCTTTTTCAAGGCATTTAAAGTGTGGTTTTTAGATACCACAAACAAATAAGCTTTAAAGTTTTGTACTTCCCAAAGCGTTTCCCGGTTCAGCCAGATTTTTAAAAATACGTCCAGCACAATTTCTTCTGCCAACGCTGTTGAATTGGTAAGCCGCAAAATATAAGCGCCTAACTGTTGGTGGTAAGTATTAAATAACTGTTTAAATGCCTGCTCGTTTCCCAGGGAAGTTTGCAGGCACAAGTTTTTTTCGCAATTAACAGGTTGGTCAGCCATGGTTTATAATTGGTGCGGGAAATGTAGCGATAAAATTACATTCTTTCCAATTAATAAAATAAGCCCCTGCTTAAATTATTTTTCAAAAACAATCTATGCTTCTTTTACCACTGTTTTTTTGGTGATAAAAGGAGCATGGGCTGATCGTTTGCAGATTCAACATTGAACAATTCGATATTCCGGTTCTGTCAGGTTTACTGTTCTTGCTTTTTAATTCAAATAAAAATCGGATTGAACAAAAATGCTTCTTTTATCACCCCAAAAAAAGGATGGTAAAAGAAGCATCTGACAGATTTTGACATGAACCATGACCTATCATCTATAAACCATGATCCATGAACGATAACCCATCAGCCAACCTACTTTTTCTCCGGCAATAAAATAAAACGGATCAGATTATCGCCGCTTAAATATTGGTTGGCCGTGGCTTTGGTGCTTTGAACGGTAATTTGGTTTAGGTTTTTTACGTGCTCCAAAACATCGGCCGGGTCTTGCTGATATTGATAGCTTTTAGAAATCTGTCCCAGCCAAAAACCGTTGTTTTTCAGTTGCAGTTCCGTCGAGCGGCTTTCTTCGGCATCAAACTTCTGGATGTCGGTTGCTTCGGCACCGTTCTTTTTGATCAGATCAATTTCTTCCAGCGCAGCGGTAATCAGCTTGTTTACGTTTTCAGGTGCACAGCCAAAAGAAACGGTAACGTTAAAACGCTGTTCCGGAATTTTGGTATAACTGGCGTTGACACGCGGGGCATAAACGCCGCTTTCCTTTTCGCGCAAACGCTCGATCATTTTAATGTTCAGGATCTCTTCCAGTGCGTCCAACTGCAAATTGTTGGCCTCGCTGTATTTGTAATCTCCCGTAAAAACCAATTGGACAGAGCTTTTTGCCTCCAAGCCTTTGTAAACCGTTTTGGTGATTTTGCCGGCTGGTGCGTGGATATTTAAGTCCTTAAAAGAAGTATTGCTTCCGGTTGCAGGCAATGCGCCTAAATATTTTTCGAGCAGTAGTTTTATTTTTTCAGGGTCGAAGTTTCCAACCAGCGTAAAAACATCGTGCCCATGATCGGCAAAACGCTGCTGGTAAAATGCAAAAGCTTTATCCAGCGAAGCCGCGTCCAACTGCTTTAAAGTCGGCGTAGTGCCGCGCAAATTGTAACTGCTCATCACGGCGGAAATGGTATCCTGGAAAACACTTTCCGGAACCGCACTGCGGCTGGCAATAACCGTTTTGTATTGACTGAGGTTCGAGTTCCAAATATTTGGGTCTTTGCGCGGAGAAGTGGAATATAAATAAACCAACTGCAAAGCGGTTTCCAAATCTTTTGGCGAAGCACTTCCGCTAAAACCTTGCGCCGTAGCACTGATGTAAGGCGAAACATTGGCAATTTTTCCGGCCAGCATTTTATCCAATTGGATTTGGGTAAAGCTGCCCACGCCGCTGCTGCCCACAATTTCATCGGCAAAATTTGCCGAGGTATAATCGGCATCGCTGGCCAAAGAAGTTCCGCCGAAACTAAAACTGTTGATCAGGATCTGGTCGTTTTTAAAATCAGTTGGTTTTAAAACTACTTTTACGCCGTTTCCAAGCGTTAATTCGGTAGAATTGATGGCTGTGTTTTTCTTTTCGGAAACTGTTTTAGAACCGGTCGGAACTTTTTCTAAAAGCGGTTTGTTGCTCACTTCGTCCACGTAAGCTTTTACGCCTTCCCCGGCTGTTGAAATCCAGTTGAGCAAAGTTTTTTCAGTTGGTAAATTGGCTTTTTCTTTTTCCGGTGCCTGCACTATGACCACGCGGTTTTCGTTGCTGATGAATTTTTTGGTGAGGCCATTAATTTCATTCAACGTAATCTGGCCGATGTTTTTTTGATAGAAATCGTGCTTAAAATCAATACTTGGGATGGCATCGCCTTTCAAAAAGTTTTGCTGGTACTGGTTCACAAAAACCGACGAACGGGTTTTGTCTTTTTCGTTGAACTGCTGGTCCAAAGTGGCCATTACGCTTTGTTTGGCACGGTCCAGTTCCGTTTGCGTAAAGCCAAATTTTTGTACGCGCTCGTTTTCGGCAACAATCGCTTTAACGCCTTTTTCCAGTTCGCCGGGTTTGGTTACCACGATGGAACTGAAAGCTTCCAGATCAGCCAAAAAATCGCCGTAACTGCTTTGGGCGAATAAAAACGGCGGGTTGCTTTGCTGCGTCAATTCGGAAATGCGCGCGTTGATCATACTGTTGAACAAATTGATGCGCAGGTTTTCCAGCAGGTCCATCGTGTTTTTCACAACCGTTCCCGGCCGTTTTACAATAATTTGGGCGATGGTATAAGGTTGCTCTTTATCGGTTACTATTTTTACCAGCGTTTGTTTGTGCACCGGGATTTCGTACTTCACAAATGGCTTTTCTTTGGCCGGGTTTTTCAGTTCCGAAAAGTTTTGTTTGATCAATTGCAAAACCTGCTTTGGGTCAAAATCGCCGACGGCAACCACGGCCTGCAAATCCGGGCGGTACCAGTCCTTGTAAAAATTTTTGATTGTTTGTGGTTTGAAATTTTTAAGGATGTCTTCTTTCCCAATTGGCAAACGTTGGGCGTAGCGAGAATTATTTAAGATAACGGGCAGTGTTTGCAGTTGGATCCGCTCTTGTGCATTTTTGCCGCGCAAACGTTCTTCTTCTAAAACAACGCCGCGTTCTTTGTCAATTTCGCTGTTGTCAAACGTATCCATGCCGGCCCAATTCGCCAGGATGTCAAAACCTTTGGCAAATAACTTTGCACTGTCTGTCGGCATGGGTAGTTGATAAACTGTTTGGTCAAAAGAAGTATAAGCGTTCAGATC
>CAXTKQ010000013.1:39388-42118 GCA_964244955.1 uncultured Sphingobacteriaceae bacterium
GATTTTTGCAGAAAGTTAACCAGCTCGTTTTTCGGATAATCGCGCGTGCCGTTAAAAGCCATGTGTTCTACAAAATGTGCCAAACCTTGCTGGTCGTCGTTTTCTAAAACCGAACCTGCTTTGTTTACCAGGTATAAATCAGCACGGTTTTTGGGTTCGGTGTTTTTACGGATGTAATACGTTAGGCCATTTGGCAGTTTGCCGATGAGCACAGCCGGATCGGCTGGAACAAGCGAACCGGCCAAAACTTCGGCGCGCGGACGGTTTCTGGGCGAAGGTTGCGGTTTGGTTTGCGCAGTTGCGGCCGTTTCAAAAGCCAGCAAAGCAATCGAAAGATAAAGTAAACGATGTTTTAGCATAAGTTATAGAGAGAAAGATCGGTTTTGATTTGAATGATGAATGCTGTTTTTATCACTGTTTTTTTGAAAAAATTTGAGTTTAAGTTTTAGTGATTGTTACCCAAGATTTATCAAAACCTAAAGCCAGTAAAGTCTTTTCTTTATCTAAAGCTTCGGGTTTTTTGATTTAGGAAATCAGTATAGATTTTTTGTTAATAAAACTGTTAGTTTAAACGTTGATATGATTTTTGAACAGGAATGTTTGCTAACATCTTTAAATCGCCAATGGAATCGTAATAAGTTAAACGAATACGTTCTGAATGACTTTGATCATTTAAAATAGTATCGGCACAAATTTTACATAAAGGATGAAAATTGCTCAAATAAGCAGATGGAAAAATCGCAAATTTATATTCTGTAGCGCATAAGAAGCATTCCCAGCATTCATTTTCTTCATCAATCATATTTAGTAGAGTAAGTAGTTTGTATTATTGGTCTCTCAATCTTTTTAAAAGATAAATGACGATTTAATGGGTCAAAATGATACTGATGCACAGGTTTTTCTACGAAATTAGAAACAATGAATAAGCAATATTTTTCTTTCAAATCTCCTGCAACGAGAAATTCTTTCTCGGTCATAGTAATACTGCCAAATTTTGTATTTGAACCCTTTACTTCAACGCAATAAAAATCATTTTGTAAAGAAAGTTTAAAATCAAACCCACATGCCAGCTTGGTAGTATCTTGTATTTCGAACTCATGAAAATCCTTTATTAAGTGATAATTCAATTTGAAATATTCTTCAGCAGCATATCCTGTTATTAACCTTTTTGCAATACTTTCAGAATAGTCTTTTTTCTCAATTCTATCAAGAAACTTTTCTAGTTCATAGTTTTTAACAACAAAACTTTTGATCAAATCAGTAAAATCTTCAAATGAGACATTTTCAAAATCAGTAAGGAATATTTTACAGTATTCTCTTATATCTCTCTTGTGCCAGCCTTTTCTTGAATTTGGAAAATATGGATCAAACTCATCCCGGTAATTTTTTATAGAGGCAGGTTTAGAACCAATAGAATATCCTAATACATTAAACGCTTGCTTTACTCCCTCAAATCCTAAAGAATTCAAAGCTTGTTCATTGAATTTTGATAAATAAAGACCTATTAGAATAGATTTGTCCCTTATCGAAAAACTATTTCTCATAAACAATAAAGTAACATTGCTAAAATTGATATTTGAAGGGATTTGTGTTTATAATGCAGGCAATGTTATGAAACAACGTTCCCCTTATATCCTCAAAACCCTTCATATTGCCAATTATGCTAAATGGTTGACAAGGAAAACCACCAAATAAAATATCATGGTCAGGAATATCTTTAGGGTCAATCTGAGTTATATCGCCAAAAGGCCTTTCGCCAAAATTATTTTCATAGCTATCCTGACAAAATTTATCTATATCGGAGGAAAACACACATTCAGGAATAATGCCATTTTCTTTGCAAGCCTGGTCCATTGCTATACGGAAACCACCAATACCACAAAAAAGGTCTATAAATTTTAGTTTTTCCATTTGAATGAATTCAATTGATGATACTTTTTTTAGCAACTATTTTTTTGTTCGAAAATAGCTTTTTCAATTGAATTTGGTATTATTTTTTGGAGCAGTTTACATCTATTCAACTTTTATTTAAACCTTAATGATAATGTTTTTCCGGTACATCAGCCATAAAATTACAAACCAAATCAGCAGGTAAGTTAAGCCGCCTGCCAAAGAAGCATTGATGGGCGAAAAATAAGGTGTAAAAAAAGTATCGTAAAGGTATTGATGCCCGTTTACTGTTTTTCCTGCTGCATTATGAACGGTGATCATACTTAAAACCCGCGGAATCAAACCGGACAAAGTATAAACCGTGATCGCGTTCACGCCAAAAATGACAAAAGGTTTGGTAAAGCGTTTGTAGCCTTGCACATCAACCAGCCAATAAAGCAAAGTTAAACCGATGGTTGCCAGGCCGCCGGTATATAAAACGAAGGAGCTTGTCCACAAGGCTTTATTTATCGGGAAAAAAAGGTCGGCCACTAAACCGGCAATTACGGCCAGCACGCCAACCGCAAACAGCCAGGAAACTTTTTGCGCATCGGCTTTGTCTTTTCGTTTCAAATAAGTCCCGGCCAAGATGCCAAAAAGCGCGGTTGCAACAGCAGGAACGGTGCTTAAAATCCCTTCCGGGTCCCAGGTTTTGGATGATTTCCAAAGGTGTGCTTCCCCTAAAACCGTGCGGTCAAGCCAGGCACCCAAATTGGTTTCGGGGTTAAGGTTGGCATACCCAACGCCCGGGACCGGAACAAAAGTCATGATGAGATAATAAGCCACCAAAATAACCACAAA
>CAXTKQ010000014.1:0-8660 GCA_964244955.1 uncultured Sphingobacteriaceae bacterium
ATACCACTCCTGCCCAACGTGAACGAAGGACATATAGAGGAACCACAGCACAGCAAGCAAGATTGCATTAGCGTAACCCGCCGCCACAACGCAGGAAAGCACAAACCCGATCCAGGCAACGGTTAAAAGCGCGGTATCAGAATGGCCAAACCAAAAAAACGATGGCAAACGTATAAAACCGGCCGTAGCAGAACCTAAGGCAGCACTGATTTGCTTTAGATAAATATCCACAGGGAGCAAACCGTGAGAACCGATCAAAGGAACAATTTGGTTGATGGCCACCAAAAAAGCGATGGCATAGATCAAGCCCAGCAGGCGCAAAATTATAAAACGGGTAAGCCAGTAGGTTGGCGGCAAAGTTTTTACAGCAGAAACTTGCTCGGCACCACTATCCGTTTCGTTCATCACTTCCATTGCAATTTTTTAACCGGGTACAAAATGCTATTGATCTTGTCCGTTTTGGTTGCAAAAACTGATCCTAAAAGTTTAAAAATTCGAAAATTTAAATTATTTTTTCTTATAACGAAAATATTAAACCTTTAAAAACACCATACTTCTTTTATGCCACAAAAATCAGTGTCGTTTATTGTTTGTTAATGTTCTGGTAACGCAGCATCGCTTCCGTAAAGTAATAATCGGCATAAGTTAGCGGAACATCCACTTCTGATTTACCCGGCATGTTACCAACGCAATGTTCCAAAATAAAGCCGCCATTTGAGCCGGGTTTTGCTTTATAAGCCGGAGACGATAACGTTTGAAGTATCGTTTGGGCGGTATTAAAATAAAGCTGGTTGTCTTTTTGATTGCTGTACCGGCACAACTCCAATAAGGCAGAAGCCATGATGGCAGCGGCAGAAGCATCGCGCAAAGCATCAGGGATATTGGGCGCGTTAAAGTCCCAGTAAGGGATTTTGTCTTTTGGCAAATTTGGGTTTTGCAGGATAAAAGAAGCAATATGCCGGGCCTGGTCGAGGTATTTTTTATCTTTTGTTTCCCGGTACATTACTGTAAAACCATATAAGCCCCAAGCTTGTCCGCGTGCCCAGGCAGATTCGTCTGCTGCGCCTTGTGCCGTTCTTTTTTGCTGGACAGCGCCTGTTTCCGGGTTGTAGTTGATAACGTGGTACGAACTGTAGTCCGGCCGGAAATGGTTTTTCATCGTGGTATTAGCATGGGAGACCGAGATTTTATAAAAGCTGGAATCGCCCGTTGCTTTTGTGGCCCAAAACAGCAGTTCGAGGTTCATCATGTTGTCAATAATAACCACATAATCAGCAGGTTTGGAATCCCAGGATTTGATGCAGCCTACTTTTGGATTGAACCTTGTGGAAAGCGACCTGGCACTATTGACCAGTGTTTCTTTGTATTTTTGTTGAGGTTCGATCTTCTCTGCATTGCCAAAACTGCAATACATCATAAAACCCAAATCGTGCGTGTTTTTGTTGTATTGTTCTTTTTCCAGCAAGGCCAGCATCCGGTTTGCTTCGGTTTTTAAAACTTCGTCCTTGGTTTGCCGGTATAAATTAAACAAAGTTCCCGGATAAAAACCACTGCACCACCATCCGGAATTACTGGTTTCCAGCTTACCGGTACGTGGGTCATACGTTTTTGGAAACCGGTCCGGAGGCAAACCCTTCATCAATACTTTGTACTGGGCATCCGCATCTTTAAAATTTTTGCCGATGGTTTGCAACAACAATTTATCCTGCCTAAAAGAAGTATGCTGGGCAGCCGCAGCAAAGTAAAAAGCAATGCTGTAAACGATGGTTGTAAAAAAAGCCAATCTGTATTTCATGCCTTAAAAATAATAGGTTTAGCTGATTTTGTTTTTATTTATTTTGATGGTTTTTCAACAGTGAAAACAAAATTTACAGGCATAAACAAAGCAGGTAAATTTAAACAGGCTTTATGTACGGTTTTGTTTTACACCATGAACTTCCAATACGCCAACCGCGTTAACCGGGAAAGTTCCGTTTTTAGAAATATCTATTTTTTCTGAAATTTTACCGCTAAAAGAAGCATTAGGATACTTATCGCTTTCCATATAGCTTTCGTTAAAATGTTCCTGCATCAACGATTTTTGGAATTGAAAAGACCGTACCGGAATGCTGAAAGCCAATGCGCCTGTTTCGGCATTGTAAACCGAAGTTCCTTTGGTAGAAGTGGCATCAATATCCTCCAACAGGGCTTTGGAAAACAAGCCAACATTGGCATTTTTACAGATGTAGGTTTCCTGTCCCGCCTGGATGTTCATCCAAGCAAGTAAAATCAAAGCGATATATTTCATGGTTTACTTGTTTTTAAACGGACTAATATTCCACCCTACACCTATGGCAATTCCGGCCGATTGCAGGTTGATGTGCTCGTAGCCAATAGGTGTTAACGGTAGTTTTAAATAAGGTTGAACAATTAAATTAAAGTTGGAATTTACCTGCCGCTGGTAGGTTGCGTTTAGGTTTAAAACACCTAAAACGTGTTTGTTTTGGTTGATGATGCTGCGGCTGTAGAAAGTATTGTCCGTATAATAAAAGTTATAGTTTTCCCTCAGCATAAAATAAGAAGACAAACCTGCGCCGGCAGCAAATGTGTTTCGGTTTTTACTGAAAACCTGATAATTGAGGTTGAGCGGGATATCCAGCACTTTACAATTTACAGCAACGTTTCCTGGTTTGCCGCGGTAAGTAGCTGCGGTTTGATATTGTTGTGCGTTAATGTCATAAGGTTTTGAAGCATAAGTTGCACCTGTATTGACACTCCACTTACGGGTTAGCTGAACGGAAAACTGCAAACCGGCATTAGTCCCGATTTTAGATCCTGTAAAAGAACTTACCCCGTTTACGTCCGGCGCAGTAAGGATAGCCAATGTAAGCCGCGGTGGCATTTTTAAATTTGCTTTTACCGCATTTTTGTTTTTTGCGATAACTTCTTTTTTAGCTAATAAATCCGAAGCAGCGGGAACTACAGCCAAACGAGTTGTGTTATCCGTAAAATTATTTGTTGCCTGGCTTGCGGTTAATTCTGCCGCTTTTAAATTGATGCTTCTTTTATCGGTATAAAATTGGCGACTGCCATTTACAGAATCTGTTGCTAAAACGGTTGCTTGTTTTTGGGCCTGTGATACTTTGTTTACCGCTAAGTTATTGGTGTTGATGTTGTTGCGGTTTTGGTAACGAGCCTGTTTCGCATCATTTTTATTGTTGTTTTTGCTGGATTGATTGCCATAAACGAAATGTTTTTTATCCGTTACAGATTTTGTTTTTTCAACCTGATTGTTGCTTTCTGCAATGCTGTTTTTATCGGTATAAATTTTGTTTTTATTTGATGCTAAAGGAGTTGATTCGGTTGTATTTTCAGAAACATCTTTTAAGTTTTTGCCTTGCAAATAAGCTTTGTTTTTATTGTTTTCTGTTGAAGCTTTTTTGTGGATAGCAACCTTTGCAATATTATTTTTAGTTAACTCAACTGGTTTCAGTAATTCCCAACCGAAAAATAAAACGAGCACGGCTGCAATACTACCCGAAAGCCAGTATAACCAAATAACCGCTCTTCTTTTACGAGGCTTTTCATCCAGCAATTCTTCCATTGCTTTCCAGTCTTCCTCCCGAAACGCAGCATTCCTGTCGGGGTTGTTCAAACCCTCCCTAAACAGGCGATCCAAATTGTTATCGTCGGGCGTTTTCATTTTATTAAACCGTTATTATCATAAAAATTGACCTTTAAGTTTACCGGGCTTACGGCCACAATGTTGGTGTAATTATTTCCAGAGCCTATCGGTAGTACCTCTGCGTGTTCAATCATTGTTTTTAGTTTGTCTCTCGCTTTAAACAAATTTGATTTTGAGGTTCCGGAAGTAATGCCAAGCATATCTCCTATTTCCTCGTGCGTGTATCCATCAATGGCATATAAATTAAAAACAGTTCGGTACGCTTGCGGTAACTTCTGGACCATGTTCAGCAAATCGTCGTAACGAAGTTTTTTGTCCGGCAGATTATCATCGGCAATTTCCTCCGCTTTATCCAAATCATCTGTATAAGCCATTTTTAAATTACTGCGGTAATAATCAATCGAAGTATTCATCATAATCCGGCCAACCCATGCTTTAAAGGGTTTGTCTAAATCATATTTGTCCAAATTTTTAAAAACCTTGAAAAAACCCTGGTTCATAATTTCGGCTGCTTCGTAACGGTTGCCGGCGTACCTAACACAAATACTCATAGCGAAGCCATAAAATGTTTTGTACAACATTTTTTGTTCCTTTCTGCCCTGCCCTAAGCAACCTGCTATCAGTTGATGTAGTTCTACGTCTCCCATGTACGGGTACTTTTTTTACTGTATAAATTTACATAATACTTCTATCACGGCCCGGATTGCCAAATAGTTGCCTCCGGGAAATAAAAAATATTAAACAGTTTTTTGGAAGAAGATTAAACCAATGTTGGCATAAGTTTCAAATTAGTGCCAATAATATATAATACGATAGCCAAGCAACCCATCTGTTTATTGCCGCGTATTCATTAAAAACATCCTTCATTCAAACAAAACTTCATCAACCATGAAAACGAAAAAACAAAATTCCCTCATTGCCGTGCTGACTGTAACCCTGGTGCTGTTTATTGCAGCTTGTAAAAAGGATGTATCAACAGTTAGCCCTGTTGCTGCGAAAGTTACCGGCATCAAGTTAACTGCTAATGATAAATTTGGCAGTATCATAACAGATAATAATGGCCGTACACTTTACTTTTTTGCGATTGATGCTACAGGAACTTCTGGTTGTAATGGCGGTTGCGCATTAACCTGGACGCCTTATTACGTTGAAACTCCGGTTATTGGCACTGGTTTGCTTGCCACAGATTTTGCAACAACCACCAGAACCGACGGATCTAAACAAACTACCTACAAAGGCTGGCCCATTTATTATTACTCGGGCGATAAAAATGCAGGCGACGTTAATGGAGATGCTATTGGTTCTACCTGGTTTGTTGCCAAAGCCGATTATACGGTTATGTTAGCAAACGCACAGTTAGTAGGTAAAGATGGTGTGCAATACACCAGTTTAAGCAAAGCCGGAACAGAAATCAGCCAATATATTACAGACCCAAGCGGACGTACTTTGTACACTTTCTCGCCAGATAAATTTAATGTTAACAATTATACCAAAGCCGATTTTAGCAACGATGCTATCTGGCCGATTTACAGCGTAAATGCTGTTTTAAGCATCCCATCTATTTTAGATAAAACACAATTTGCAATTATTACCGTTTTTGGCAAAACACAACTGGCTTATAAAGGCTGGCCTTTGTACTATTATGGCGGTGATGCTGCTGTTCGTGGAAGTACAAAAGGTGTAAGTGTACCAGTGCCAGGCGTATGGCCTATCGTTAATTCAAACAGTACTGTTGCGCCTTTTTAAAATCAAGTTCAACTGTTTTTAAGCGTACAAGAGATAGCCTTGTTTTGTACGCTTAACATCTAAACAATAGATAAACTTTGTAAACAAATAAACGGGAAAGGTGGGTGTTCTCCTATTATCAACAGAAATTTTGCCTTAACAGATTGTACCAAACAAAAGAAGCTTGTAATTTTATCAATTACAAGCTTCTTTAATTTAAGTACCCAGCGCCGGAGTCGAACCGGCACGGTTTCCCACAGGTGTTTGAGACCAGCGCGTCTACCAATTCCGCCAGCTGGGCATTGCTTTGTTAACGGGCTGCAAATGTATTTAAACTCTCCTGAATTCGCAACAAATATTTTCGACGATAATAGATATCTAAGATTTTTTTTAACGCTGTGTCTTGTTCGTCCTTGGATTTGTTAGCGAAATCTTTGGTTTGCTGTGCTTCTTCAATATCTAAACTATCTGATGCTTCTTTTACCGATACTTTTATTTGGTTGATTGTGGCTTCATCTTCCGCTTCCATCACCTGCTCGTTCAGTTCCATCATTTCCATCAAAAAATCAGGCGCTAAAGGATATTTGTCGCCTTCTGCCAGCAACTGATGTTCGCGCAAAATGTATTCCGTGCGTTTTGCCGGATCGGACAAAACCTGGTACGCTTTATTGTTTAAGGTAGAAAGCTGCAAAACTTCTTCCTGCTTTTCCTCGCTTTCCAAAGCGTAAAAATCAGGATGGTATTTTTTGCTCAGCTCGTAAAATTTCTTTTTGAGCTGCGCCGCATCTAATTCAAAAGATTCCGGCAAACCGTAAAATTCAAAGTAATTCATTTTTTAGGTTGAATTATTTGTTGATGACGTGGCGCACAATATCGTTTCCATAAACAAAAACCATCAAAGCAATCAGGATACAAAAACCTACAATTTGTGCCCTTTCCATAAACCTGTCGCTTAACGGTTTTCCTTTAATCATTTCGATAATCAAAAACATCGCATGCCCGCCATCCAAAGCCGGAATTGGCAGCATATTCATCAAAGCCAAAGCCATGGATAACAAACCAACCAAACTCCAAAATTTCGCCGCATCAAAATGGCTTCCAAACATGGTTGCCATCGTTACCGGACCTGCAAAAGCACGGTTAGCTTTGATCTGGCCGGTTGCCACACGGCCAATCCCTTTTGCATTATCAGAAAAAGAACCCCAGGCTTTTGATGCACCAACCGGCAACGAAGACAAGAAACTAAACTTCGCCTTTTCGACAACCGGTTCATCGCCTTTTGCCGCAAAACCAAGTGTTCCTTGCGCGTTAACCTGTGCATTTAAATTTACCAACTGGTTATTCCTTTTGACTTCTAGTTGAATAGGCTTGTTTTTATTTTCCTTGATCAAATTTTGAAATTGGTCGAAGAAAACAATTGGATGCTGGTTAATTGCTTTGATACTGTCGCCTTTTTGCAATCCGGCTTTTTGCGCGTTGCTGCCTGCAATCACAGAATCAACCATAAATTTGGTACGCAGTTGGATAAACTCGCCAATGCCGTAATCTGCAACTTCGTTATAAATATTTCCGGGAACATTCAAGTTAAGCACATGGTTATCACGGTCAACCGTTAATTGTGAATTTCCCAACAAAACTTTCGAACTGATCAATTCTTCAAAACGAACAATTTTTTTACCATTCACGGCCGTTATTTTGTCGCCGGGTTTCAAGCCGATTTCACGGCCGATAATTCCCGGAACGATACCGTATTTTACACTTTGGTTTGGGATATAACTTTCGCCGTATTTGATCGTCAGCATCCAAAAGATAAAAATCCCCAAAACGATGTTGACGAACACGCCGGCCAGCATCACAATTAAACGTTGCCAGGCGGGTTTAGACCGAAATTCCCAGGGTTGCGGCGGCCCAGCCATTTGGTCGGTGTCCATGGATTCATCAATCATCCCGGCAATTTTTACATAACCGCCCAAAGGCAGCCAACCAATGCCATATTCTACACCTTTGTGGTGGTATTTGAACAGGCTGATATTCCAGGCATCAAAAAACAGGTAAAATTTTTCTACTTTGATACCAAAAGCACGGGCTGCAAAAAAGTGCCCGGCTTCGTGCAAAATCACCAGGATTGAAAGGCCGGCAATCAACTGGCCAATCATAATTAAAACGTTCATATAAAATTCCTTTTGTTGATGCTGTTTTTATGCACCTTTTTTTGTTATTAATTGTTGGGCCAAAACCCTCGTTTCCAAATCGGTGTTCAGGTAATCTTCCAAGCCAGGCTGTTTGTGCAGCATAATCCGTTGCGTGCATTCTTCAATCAGATCGCTCATCCCTAAAAATGTTACTTGTTCTTTTAAAAATCCGGCCACGGCAATTTCGTTGGCGGCGTTAATAATGCAAGGCATGTTTCCGCCCGTATCCAAAGCTGCAAAAGCGAGGGCAAGGTTACGAAAAGTCTTCAAATCAGGCTGCTCAAAGGTAAGAAACGGAAAATCTGCAAAGCTGAAACGTTTAAAATTATTTTTTATTCTTTCAGGATAAGTGAGCGCATATTGGATAGGCAGCTTCATATCCGGCAAACCCATTTGCGCTTTTATAGAACTGTCTTTAAACTGAACCAGCGAATGGATAATGGATTGCGGATGCACAACCACGTCAATTTGATCGGCTTCCAAATCGAACAGCCATTTCGCCTCGATCACTTCCAAACCTTTGTTCATCAACGAAGCAGAATCAATCGTGATCTTCGCGCCCATTACCCAATTCGGATGTTTCAACGCTTCGTTTTTGGTTACTGCAGAAAGAAAAGCAGTATCTTTTCCACGAAACGGGCCACCTGAAGCGGTCAAGATAATTTTTTCCACCGATTGTGGTTCTTCTCCGGCCAAACACTGAAAAATGGCGGAGTGCTCCGAATCAACCGGTAGAATTTTGACGTTGTGTTCTTTCGCCAATTTCATCACCAACTCTCCGGCAACCACCAGCGTTTCTTTGTTGGCCAACGCGATGTCTTTTCCGGATTTGATAGAGGCGATGGTTGGCTGCAAACCGGCAAAACCAACCAAAGCAGTTAAAACCAAATCAATTTCGGGAGCGGTAACTACATCGGTAAGGGCTTGGCTTCCAGCCAAAACCTGAACTGAAGTATGTGCCAATGCTTCTTTTACCACATAAAATAAGTTGTCCTGGCCAACAACCACATATTCGGGCAAAAACTCTAAAGCCTGCGTAATTAGCAAATCGGCATTGGATTGCGCGGTAAGTACACAGG
>CAXTKQ010000014.1:8670-34475 GCA_964244955.1 uncultured Sphingobacteriaceae bacterium
GTACACAGGCTCGAAACAAACCCGAGTTTTCGCGAATTACCTGCAAAGTTTGTGTGCCAATGCTGCCGGTGGAACCTAAAATGGCAATACTTTTCAAATGAGGATTTGTAAGTTTTAGGGATTGATGCTGTTTTTATGCCGTAAAAATCTACATTAAAATATAACTTTCCAACTCCTGCGCAATTACACGATCATTTGACAATCGCGGGACTTTATTTTGTCCGCCTAATTTTCCTTGTTCGCGCATGTAATCAATAAAGGCATTTCGTTTTAAGGTTCGGATTTTAAGCGGTTGCAAAATGTTTCCTTCAATCAAATCGGCGTAATAAATATTTTTTTGTTGCATTACTGCATCTAATTCTTTGCTGAAAGTTGCAGGATTATCAGGTTGTTTTCCAAATTCAATAAACCATTCGTGAAAAGGCAACTCTCCTACCGGCGGATTTACCTGAGGTGCAACCGTAAACTCGATGATTTCTACGCCTTCTTTTCGGGCAATGTCCATTAAGGCTTGCTCCACTTCTTCGCCAATTACATGTTCGCCAAAGGCAGAAATAAAATGTTTGATACGGCCGGTAACCACAATTTTGTACGGGTTGATGGAAGTAAATTTTATCGTATCGCCCAAACTGTAGCCCCACAAACCGGCGTTGGTATTTAAAATCAAAGCATAATTTTTATCCAGTTCCACTTCTTTTAAGCTGAGGCGAATTGGGTTTTCATCAAAATAAGTTTCTGTTGGGATAAATTCGAAAAACATGCCGGCATCAGCCAGCAACAACAAATCGTTGCTTTTTTGCGAATCCTGGTAAGCAATAAAGCCTTCGGAGGCCGGATAAGTTTCGATGGAATCAATCGCAAAACCAATACTTTCTTCAATTTTGGCACGATAGGGCTGATAATTTACACCACCATAAACAAACAATTTGAAGTTTGGGAAAATGTCTTTGATCTTTTTTCCGCCTGCTTTTTCTGATAAACGATCAAAATACATCTGGCACCAGGGCGGAATCCCGGAAATTAAAGTCATGTTTTCTTGGACGGTTTCTTCCATAATGGCATCAACTTTGGCTTCCCAGTCTTCAATCCGGTTAACAACATCGCTTGGCATCCGGTTTTTTAACAGATAATCAGGAACGTGATGAGCCACTATGCCGGACAATCTTCCAACCGGAATCCCTGCTTTGGTTTCGAGTTTTGGGCTTCCCTGCAAAAAAATCATTTTTCCATCGGTAAAAGAAGCATTGCCCGTTTCGTGGATGTAATTAAGCAAAGCATTTCGCGCGGCGCGGATATGTTCTGGCATCGAATTTTTTGAAATCGGAATGTACTTTACGCCGGAAGTTGTGCCCGAAGTTTTGGCGAGATAAGCAGGTTTTCCAGGCCAAAGTACGTTTTCTTCGCCGTAGGCAACACGGTCAACATAAGGTTTCAATTCTTCGTAATCTCGTATCGGGACCTGCTTTTTAAAGTCTTCGTAACTTTTAATTTTTTCAAATTGATGGTCTTTTCCGAATGCTGTTTTTACACCTGTTTTTATCAGTTCCTGAAATATTTGTTCCTGAAATTGGATTGCATTTTTTCGCAGCTTGTTGATTTGGAAAGAAATTAAAAAAGCAAAAGGTTTGCTCAATGCTGTTTTTATGCCCATAAAATCAGTGCGTTTCGGCTACGTCGTCGTCCACATCCAAATTGCTGAAAACCAACTTGCGGTAAGTTACAATCAAAACCACATTTACAAATGGATAAAGCACCAAAACTGCTTTACCAACCACGAAAAAACCAATTGCAATAACCAGCACCATAATACCCAGCAAGCCCAGCAAATGGATCATGTGGGATTTGGTGAGCAACCTGCTTTGGCGCAAAGATTCTATCGGCCCGGAGTTGTCATCTACAATAAAACAAGCGCAAAACATATAACGCAATGCAGCATATAAAATAAGCATAACTTCCAGAATTTGAACTATTTGCGTTACATTTTCAGCATAATTCCGCAAGCCTTGTTCGATACCCAAATTAAGCGTTACGATAGCAAAAGCCAGGAAAAGACAAATGGCAATAAAGCTGAAAACCATTTTTATGGTTGGCACCAATTGCGAAAATTCAAACTCGTAATATTCGTTGTCAATCAGCGTAAAAATCAGTTTGTATAAACCCAGCGTGGCGTAAGTTTGGATGATCATCAGTATCAAAAAAACCAGGAATTGGGTAAAAGTATCGCTGCTGACATCCACAAAAGCATTAAAAAACTGCACAACGCCCAGCAAAACCGTAACGATGGCAGAATAAATTACGATGGTTAAAAAGTTTTTTTTGGTAACATTCCAGGCAGTTTTAAAAGTTTCTGCGATGGAAAATGGATGGTACATAATGTTGTTATGGATTGTTTAATATGAGTCGCTTCCAGAAATCCTGCATAAAACCAAGCCCATAAGCAGTAAGCTGAATAAAAGCCGCAAATATACTCAAAAATGCAACTTTTGCTGATTTATTGCTAATCCAGGAATGAAAAAATATCAACAAAATAAACAAGGCCAGCAAAAAATTACAGAGTTCTGCGATTGGCCATTTGAATAAATTTGCGATCAAAGCGAAGATCAAACCCAACGTAAACACGGCCGGAAAAAAGTGTACGGCTTTTAATCCCGAAGGAAAGAATTTATAAATGTTGATGCGCGCCCGGCCAAAAAAATGGATTTGTTTGTAGAATTGCAAAAAGCTGGTGCGGCGTTTATGGTAAACTTTGGCTCCGGGGATTAAGCCAATTTTAAAACCCATTTTGTGGATTCGGATGCTGAGTTCGATATCTTCGCCCAAACGCGTAATGATAAAACCACCTGTTTTTTCGTAAACTTTCCTTGATAAACCCATGTTAAAGCTGCGCGGATGGAAATCGCCGATGCGTTTTTCGCCGCCGCGGATGCCGCCGGTTGTAAACGGCGAAGTCATGGAATAACTGATGGCTTTTTGAATGGGCGTAAAAGAAGCATGTGCAGCATCCGGGCCGCCGTAAGCATCCAGTTTCTGTGCAGTAATTTCGCGGTTTACAATTTCCAAATAATCAGGCGGAATCAAACAATCAGAATCGAAGATGATAAAGTAATCGCCGTTGGCCCGGTCAAAACCAAAGTTGCGGCTAAAACCTTGTCCGCTATTTGGTTTAACGTAATATTTTAGGTCGAGGCGATCTTTAAAACCGGCAACAACAGCCGCGGCATCTTTGATGGATCCGTCTTCAACCACCAAAACCTCAAACGCTTTGTACCTTTGCAAAACCAAAGTTTCCAGCAGTTCACGGATTTCTTGCGGGCGGTTGTAAAGCGGAATGATAATGGAAAAAAACATTACCGATTGAAAGTAGACACTTTACAAAATACAATTGGTTGCATAATATTTATCATTCCAAAACAGGCTTTAAAATTGAAGAAACTGATTTTTTAATTTGTACTTGCTTTTTTAGTGGTTCTAAAATATCTTCTTTGCATTGTACTGATGCTGTTACTTCAAATTTTAAATTTAATGCCCTTTTAATTTTTGCCAAAGTCGAAAAGTTTAATGGTTTATCGCCTCTAAAAACCTGGGTTAGATAACTTGGAGAAGTGTTAATTTTTTTTGCCAAATCTTTTCTACTGAAGCCGTTTTCTTTTGAAATACGCTCGATCTCAGATAAATAATTTGCCTGCAAAATCAAAGATTCGCGTTCAATCAGTTCTTCTTCGGTTTTTGAACTTTTTAATGACCGAAGCCTGTTTTTGATTTCTTCTTTGTTAATACTCGATTTCATATTCATACTTTTTTAAGGCATCAATTTTTGACTGAATAGCTTTATTTATACTATTTGATTTTTTAAGAAGAAATTTAGACATTACAATATAAAACATTTTACCATTGATCGTAACCTCCTGACAATATATCCTTGCGTTAATACCGTTTGGAAAAAACCTCATGCAGGTAACGTTATCTTCAATTTGTTCGTAATCATCATAATACATGAATTTTTGTTCCAGAATCCTGTCAGAAATATAGTCGAACTTTTTATAATATTTTGCATTTTCCAAAAAATCTGTTATCTCTTCTGCTTCTTCAAGATCAATCGCGATGTGTCTGTTAAACCTTTCTGAAGATTTATAAATAATGCATTTTCTTTTCACAAAATTAAGCCATAGGTTAATCAATAACAAATAAAAAAGGTTTATAATGAACTATTTATCATAAAAAGACTAAGACAAGCCCATATCAATTTTTGGGTGGTAAAAAAAGCATTAACAAATCTTTTAAATCGTTTGATCAATCTGATAATTATTTCTTTCCGGCGAATTCCTGGAAATCATTTCCGCCACAAAACCCGTTAAAAACAGTTGGGAACCTAAAATAATAGCAGTTAAGGCTATGTAAAACAAGGTATTATCAGTTACATTTCGAAATTTAATATGGTTGGAAATATCATAAAGTTTTGATCCGATCAGCCAAAAAACAATACCTAAACCGGTTAAAAAACAAAGCGTGCCCAGCGTTCCAAAAAAGTGCATTGGCCGCTTGGAGAACTTCCCGACAAAAAAGATAGACAACAAATCTAAAAAACCATTGATAAACCGGCTGAAACCAAATTTGGTAACGCCATATTTTCGCGGCCGGTGTTCTACCACCTGTTCCGTTATCTTTGTAAAACCCGCCCATTTGGCCAGCACCGGAATGTAACGGTGCATCTCGCCATAAACTTCAATGTTTTTAACCACTTCTTTGCGGTATGCTTTTAAGCCGCAATTAAAATCGTGCAGGTTGTGGATGCCCGACATGCTGCGCGTTGCCGCATTGAACAGTTTGGTTGGAATAGTTTTGCTGATCGGATCGTAACGTTTTGCCTTCCAACCTGAAACCAGATCAAATTTTTCCTGCCTGATCTTGCGGTACAATTCCGGGATTTCCTCCGGCGAATCCTGCAAATCGGCATCCATTGTAATCACAACTTCGCCGCGCGTAGCTTCAAAACCAACATTTAAGGCTGCTGATTTTCCATAGTTACGACGGAACTTAATGCCTCTGATATAGGGGTTTTGCTCGTACAAAGCTTCGATTATTTCCCAGGAACCGTCATTGCTGCCGTCATCAACCAAAATAATTTCATACGTAAAACCGTTTGTTTTCATCACGCGCCTAATCCAGTCCGTCAATTCGGGCAAAGATTCGGCTTCGTTGAACAAAGGCACTACGACTGAAATATCCATTTTTTGTACCGGATGAACGGCTTGAATTGCCATGCTTCTTTTATCGTATAAAAATTAGTGTGTTTTGTTGGAAGGCGTATATACCGGCGGGTCATTTTTAAACAAGGCGCCAAAAATCAGCGAAGCCAAAAACAGCAGCACCACCACAATACCAAAACTTTGCACAAAACCCCAAACGCCCGAGTTTTGCCGATCGGTAAAATCTTTGCGCAAGCTTTTGGTTTCTTCCTGAATGTGTTGCAAACTAACGCCTTGCTGTTGCCGGATCGCTGCTTTTGTAGCTTCGATTTTATTTTCCAGGTTGAGGTCTGTTCCCGGTTCGATCACTTTTGAAAACAGCAGGAACCCGAAAAAAAAGATCAGGTAAGAAACCAAAAACATCACAAATATGCCCGAAGCTGCCTGCCGGAAATGCCAGTAGCCGCCTATTTTTTCGCGCAGGTTAAGGCAAAGCAAAACGGCGGCGATAATGGGCAACACGTTGGTAAAAATGAGCGGGCTAAAAGCCGTAACCCATAGCGGCGTGCTTACTTTCACCATAACTAAATACGAGGCAATATGCAGCACGAAAATTATAACGCCCAGCACTGCGCCGTAAATAGCACCTTGAATCCTGATTTGCCGGTTTAAATCCTGCATTTTTTTAAAGCTGCTTCTAATTAAAATTAAGCATGATGGCCAGCACAGGCATATCAAACTCCAGGTCAACCGCGTTTTCGGCACAAAGGTTTTTGGTTTCCTGCGAAGGGTTGGTATCATAAAAGAAGCACATCACCGGGTAAAAAAGCTCTTTTATTTCCTCGTCTTCCGGCAGTTTACGCGCCACGTTTCCAATTTCTTCGATGCCGCTGTCCATCAAAATCTGGTTGGCAATCACAGGTTCGTAAATGCGGTGCTCGTCCTGAAATTCGTCTTCGTCCACCAGCAAAAACTCGGTCAGATAATCGTTCAGTTCCGGGTCAATGTCCTCATCTTCACACTCGTTCAGGTACAGCAAAACGTTCAGCATTTCGGTTCCTCGGTCCAGCGTTTGCTCTTCGATTTTTTCCCATTCCGGCGAATCCAGGTAATCTTCGTCCAGCTTTTTTACATCGGAACTAAAGAAATTCACCAGCAGCAGGTCGAAAAAAACTTCGCGCAGGTTTTCCAGTTTCGGGTTTGAATTGAAGACCTCGTCAAGCGCTTTTACCTTTTGCAAAAATTTCAGTTCCGAATCAAAAACCGTCAATATCTCGCCTTTTATCGGTTCGATATTGTTCGGGTTTACCGGTTTAATGTACTTAAAAGCAGCATCAATGGCTTTTTTTATTTTGGGGTCAATCATGAATATCAGATTTATAAATTTGATTATTGTTGATGGCAAGCAGCACTTTTCCGGTCATTTCCTGCCCGATAAACGGCGAATTGTACGATTTTGAAAGGTTATTTTGGCGCGAGTAGTTCCAGTTTGTATTTGGATCGAGCAGCACCAGGTTTGCCATTTCTCCTTCGGCGATGGATGCTTCTTTTATGCCTATAATTTTACGCGGGTTGACGGCCATTTTCTCTACAATCAGTTCTAAATTTAAACCAGCTTTTACAGCCAGCGAAAAGGCAGTTTGCAAACCGATCATGCCAAATTCGGCCACTTCAAACTCCACTTCTTTAAACTCCACTTCGTGCGGCGTGTGTTGCGAAACGATGGCATCAATCGTTCCGCCGCGCAAACCTTGCAGCAATGCATTTACGTCTTCCTGCGTGCGCAAAGGCGGCTTCACTTTGTACAAACTGTCAAAGCCCATCAAAGCATCGTCTGTCAGAACCAAATGATGCGCGGCCACATCGCAGGTAACTTTTAAACCTTTTGCTTTGGCTTTTCGAATCTGTTCTACCGCTTGCGCCGTCGAAATTGTGGTAAAGTGCAAACGCGAATTGGTGTATTCGGCCAAATATAAATCGCGCGAAACCATCAGTTCTTCGGCCAGTGCCGGGATGCCTTTCATGCCCAGCAACGTGCTTACCATGCCTTCGTGCACTTTTGCTTTTCCGGCGACGGAAAGATCTTCGGGATAAGAAAAAACCAGCCCGTCAAAATTTTGGGCATACAACAAAGCGCGCTCCATCAAACCGGCATCCTGGACGGGAAGATTGCCATCGGTAAAAGCCAGCGCGCCGGAAGTGTACATGTCGTACAATTCGGCCAAATCCTTGCCTTGTGTTTTGTAGGAAATGGCACCAAGCGGATAAACGCTGACCAGATTTCCGCGGGATTGGTTCAACAAATATTGTACTTCAGATTTAGAATGAACCGGCGGCTGCATGTTTGGCATCAAAGCTACGCCGGTAAAACCACCGGCTGATGCTGCCCGCGTGCCGCTTTGCATATCTTCTTTGGTTTCCAAACCCAAATCGCCAAAATTACAGTTCAAATCAAAAAAACCGGGCGAAAGGTAACAACCTTTTGCATCAATAATTTCTACATCAGCCTGAATATCAGCAGCAACCCGGACTATTTTTCCGTCTTCCACCAAAACATCTGTTTCCTGTTTGTGATAAACAGAATTTGGATCAATGATGGTAACGGACTTAAAGAGCAGGTTCATTAAATTAATGCTTTTTTTAACAGCGTTTTTTCAACCTAAACTGCCACGGTTTGCTGCCGGTTTACTTTATAAAAACGGATCAGCAGCACTTCGGCAGCCAGAAAGAGCAGCGCCAAAATTAGGCAAAGTTTCCATAACTGCACGCCCGAATTTACTTCGGCCACCTGCTTTGTTAAAGATAGCTTTCCGGCCGGCAAGTACGATACTGTTTTTATGGCAGAAAAATTGGTGTTCAGTTCCTGGTCGGTAAGGTAATTCAGGTCGGATTCCTGCCGGTTATCGTTAAAAGCGATTTGTGCCAACACACTGTCTTTTCGCGTGAGCTGATAATCTCCGGTTTCGCGAATCTGATCGGCAATGTACAACATGGTGTTTCCATTGACCTGACGAACATCGGGAATCAATGAAATTTGTCCTTTTTGCAAATGCAAAGGTTGCTCGTCCATCTTTACAATTGGCGCAATTTCCATCAATTCGTTTTCGCCCAAGGTATAAAACAAAGGCTGGTTGTGGCCGCTTAGCAAAGCCATCCGAAACAAAAGCGGCACAAAAAGCGCGTGGCGAGGCAGGTTGCTAAAAGTTTCATCCAGCGGGACGGCCGATAAATAAACCTTGCCTTTGCCGCTGCTGTAAACACTAAGAAAAGCCGTGCGGCCAGGCAGTTCGAGCAAATTATTTTTTAGATTACGCTGACCGGAACTCAACGCATAATATTTTTTGATTTGCGGCAGATCCGGGTTTTGCGGCATCTTCTCAAACACCTCTTTAAAAAGCGGATGTTTTAAATTGATGGCGGTTACTTTGGTGCTGTCGTTCAGCAACTTCTCCGGAAAATCGGCCTGTAAAGGCTGCAACAAGTTTTTGTACGAGGCCAGGTTTGCATCCGCAGCCGGAAAAACCACCAGCGTGCCGCCCTGCTTTACATAGTTTTGCAACTGCTGCGCCAGCCCGGCCGATACTTCTTTTACATCGTTAAAATAGATGACCGGATAACGGTTCAGGCCGGAATAATTGACGTTTCCGGCCGAAGAAAAATCTGCCTTAAAAAAAGCATCGGAAGCAAAAACAGCGCTGAGGTATTTGTTTGGAACCTGATCTGCAATTTGCAAAACCGGCAGTTGCTGCTGCACTTGGAAAGTAAAGTAAAAGTGGTTATCGAAAGTAACGGGGTTATCGTTCAAACTCAATTCGCCTTTTTGCCAGCCGGGTTTTAAGCCTGAAAATTGCAACGTATCTTGCCGCACGCTTTTCGCATTCAAATCGTAACTGCCCAGAGCTTTCGTTTGTCCGTTGATCAATAGTTTCACCGGAACTTTATCTGCTTTTTCATTCCCATAATTATGCAACCGAACCACCAATTTCTCGGCAGCGTTGGGTTGATGCAAAGGCGAAAGCAGCCAAACAGAATCAACGGCAATGTTTGGCAGCGGACTGGCTTTGATCCTAACCAACGTAACTTTGGCTTTTTGATCGCCAGCAATACTGTTTTTAGCAAGGTTTTTTTGGAAATCAGAAATGAGGTAAACGGTTGGAACGGCATTATTTTCCGACCCGAACAAGGCTTTTTGCCGTTCTAAAACTTGTGTCAAGGTTCGGCTTTGCGGACTGATTTTTACTTCATCCATGGCCTGGTCAAACTCATCGCGGTTTAAAAAACGTTGCTGTTTGCCTTCAAAATCTTGTGTGATTAATTGAAAACGGTCGTTTACAGAATAAGCCGAAGCAATTTCCTTGGCGCGGCGTTTGGCTTCGTCCAGCAAAGAGCCTTCGCGGTTTAGCGTTTGCATGGAATACGAATTATCCACAAAAACACTAACAGCCTGCTGTTTGCCCGCGTTTTGCTGATTGCCAACCGGCAAAAATGGACGTGCAAAAGCCAGCACCAAAAACACAAGTGCCAGCAAACGTGCGGCCAAAATCAAACGGTTTTTTAAGTTGCTGCGCGAGGATTGCTGCTTTTGCAAATCCTTTAAAAACTGCACATTGGAAAAATAAACTTTTTTGTACTGCCGAAAATTAAACAGGTGGATGATGACCGGAATGGCCAGCGCCAGCAAAGCAAACAGAAAACCGGGATAAAGAAATGCCATGGATGTTTCAAAGATAAGGTTTTGGAGATTGTTAACCTGCTATCTTCCTCCTAAAAGGTACTGGTTTAACAGCTTGTTTTTATTAATCAGCACAGCAATTCCTAAACAAAAAGCAATTACGATAGCTGTTACAAGCGGTGTGTAAACAAAACTATACAAATAATGCTGGTAAGGCAACCTCAACAAATACAGGTACGAATTTAAAAAACAACTGATAAAATATATGGGCAATGTGTACCTACCTAAAATTTCGAATATTTTTTTTGAATCTGGCAGCTTTTTTATGATCGTTATAAAAACTATAATTCCTAAAAAACCAGCAAGATAGCGGTAGCAATCGTTGTAAATCCCTTTTAAATCGCTCAGTTTTAAAGCCATCTCGGTTGTGTACACGTAATAATCTTTTTTCCAAAAATACCACAATGCTAAAAATACAATCAGCGAAAAAGTAAAAATAAGTTTATTGGTTTTAAGTTGATGCTTGTGAACAAGGTAGCCTGCAAAAAAATACGGTAACATAAACTTTGTGTAATATAAACCTAAACCGTTGGGAAGCAAAAGGATCAGAACAAAAAGGATGAAATAAGCAATTAAACTATCTTTAAAAACCTTGTTAATAATCAATGTGCAAAAAGAGCACAGCAACAACGACCAGATAAACCAGAAAAAAAATGGGAGGTTATAAATGTAATTTTTGATCCATTGAATCAAAGTATGCGATACTTCCCATCGAAACACAAGGAGATATAAGAATGACCAAATAAGAAAAGGTACCAAAAGCTGTTTTATCCTGGCCTCAACCAACGCTTTTAAGCTTTTTTTATTTATGCTGAAATAATACAGGTAGCCACTGATTGCCATAAAAAAAGGCATGTGAAAGGTATAAATCAGTTCGACTATCTTGTTGTTTAATACATCATATTTAGTACAAAATTGCATACAATGCCCCCAAACAACCAATGTAATTGTTAATCCTTTAAACTTATCCAACAATAAATTCCTGTTCATAATATAGCTGTGCTTGCAAAATACTGTCAATTATACGTACTTAAAGGCTTGGTTTCGATAAAACAACGGCTGTATTCGGAAACAAACGCATTAAATCTTTACAAAACAATCCCTGCCTTAAATTTATTTCTTTTGCATAAAATTATACGATAAAAGAAGCATTATGCAGATCTCGAACAATACCATTTTAATTACCGGCGGTACCTCAGGCATTGGTTTGGCTTTTGCCGAACAATTTATGGCGGCAGGCAGCAAAGTGATTATTTGCGGCCGCCGCAAAGAACGTTTAAAAGCTTTAAGCGAAAAATATCCAGGGCTTATTACGCGCACTGCCGATGTTTCCAGTGCTTTAGACCGTGAAGAATTGGCAGCCTGGGTTTTGAAGAACTATCCAGGATTGAATGTTTTGATGAACAATGCTGGCGTTCAGTTGGTAACAAACATGGCCAAACCTGTTGATTTAGATCAAATTCACTTAGAAATCGAAACAAATTTAGTGGCGCCTATCCATCTAACTTCTTTGTTTGCACAGCATTTGGCCACTAAAACTGATGCTGCCGTTATCAATATTTCATCCGGTTTGGCTTTTGCGCCGATTGCTTTTATACCGGTTTATTGCGCTACCAAAGCGGCCGTGCATTCGCTTACGCTGTCGCTTCGGCACCAGCTTAAAAATACTTCGGTTAGGGTTTTCGAAATTATCCCGCCTTCGGTAGATACCGAATTGGGGCACAGTCGGCGCGAAGATAAAACCCAGTCGCACGGCGGTTTGCCGATTGCTGATTTTATTGCCGAAGCGATGGAAGCGCTCAAAAACAATATTTATGAAGCGCCAATCGGGCAATCCAAAGGTTTGCGCGAAAAACGCGAATTGCTTTTTGAAGTGATGAACATTCCTGTTCCCGAAACTTTGCCTGTTAACCACGAACAATAAAACCAATATTAAACTGCAAATTAATCCATCCAACCATGAAAAAAATATTTACCATACTTCTTTTAGCAGGCATTTTTAAGCAAAGTTTTGCACAATCTTCCAAACCGGCTTCAACTGCAAACCCTCCTGCTTTAGCATTGATAAAAGAAGCAGACATCAAAAAAGACATTTTTGAACTGGCCGGAGATGCTTTCCGCGGAAGGCGTGCCGGAACTTTGGATGAGATGCGTTCTGCTGTTTGGGTAGCGCAAAAAGCCATGGAAGCCGGATTGAAACCTGCCGGCGATGACGGCACGTACTTCCAGTTTTACAATATCAAAAGAACGGTTACCGGCAGCAACGGCACGTTTTCCATCAACAACAAAAACCTGCAATTGTGGAAACAGGTTTGGCCAACGCAACCGGTGGAAACCCATTTAAACGGCGCAGTAATGTGGTTAAATTCGATGGCAGACACGACCAAAGATTTAACCGGAAAAATTGTGGCGGTGAAAATTGTGCCGCCTTCGCCGCTGCCCGTTTCATGGATGAGTTTATGGGGGTTGCGTTATACTTCCCTCGCCGTGCGCCAGCAAAGTTTGGCTTTGCGCCGCAAAGGTGCGGCAGCCATTATTTTGGTTGCCGATCAGCAAACGGAAGCCTCATTGGGTTTTGTGGGACATAATTACCAGGAAGGTTTGTACCAGTTGGAAGGAACGCCTGCTTCAACCCAAAAACCAATTCCGGTGATTGTTACGCTGGGTTCTTTTGCCAATGATTTCCAACAAGCAAACGCAACGGTTAAAGCGGATTTCCGCGTGGAAGTTTCTATGTATCCTTCCGTGAATGTGGTGGCAAAAGCAACAGGAACAGATGCTGCTTTGAAGAACGAATACGTTTTGTTTAGCGGCCACCACGACCACGATGGCGTTGGTGTTCCGGTTAACCAGGATTCGATCTGGAACGGTGCCGATGACAATGCTTCGGTAACGGTTGGCATGCTGGCCATTGCCCGTGCCTGGTCGGCAAAACCGGGCAAACGTTCGGCTTTGTTTGTTTGGCACGGCGCAGAAGAACGGGGTTTGCTGGGTTCGCGCTGGTACGCCGCACACCCAACCGTAAAAAAAGAAGACATTGTAGCGGTTTTAAACGGCGATATGATTGGCCGGAATGCACCGGATTCTGCTGCTTTGCTCGGCACCACTTCACATAAAAACTCAACGCAATTGGTAGATATGGCCATGAAAGCCAACCAGCAACAAACACATTTCAAGGTAGATCTTTCTTGGGACGATGCCAAACATCCCGAAAACTGGTACTTCCGCAGCGATCATTTGCCTTATGCGCAAGCTGGTATTCCGGCTATCTTTTTTACCACTTTGTTGCATGCCGATTATCATACGCCAAAGGATGAACCTTCCCGCATTGATCTAATTAAGTTAACTAAAATGGCCAAGTGGATGTACGCAACCGGATGGCTGGTTTCACAAACACCGCAAAAACCAATGTTGGAAAAAACACCGTAGATTATGCCAGAATTCAATCCCAAACAAATATTATACACGCCGGATGCGTTGAACGATTGCGCGAAAGATCTGGCCGGCAAATTTCCTAATGCAACCATGCAGGAAGTGCAGCAGCACAACAAGCTGCCCGACATGGGTTTGAAGCATTACAAAGCCAAATCGGATTTGTTGGTTTTGGGGAAATTGAAAACGAAGACGATTAGGGAAAGTGGCCGCAGTTCTGATTTTATTGCGCCAAGTTTGGCCAACGGTTGCTACGGTGGCTGCGCGTATTGTTATGTTGACCGGCATAAAGAAATCAACCCGATCACGATTTTTACCAATGTGGATGAAATTATGGCAGCGGTTGACCGGCACGTGATGAAACAGCCCTGGCCAAAAGTGCCGAACCAAACCGACCCGGTTTTTTACACGTACGACATCGGTTGCAACTCCGATCTTTCTGTGGATTACGCCATTTTTAAGGGCATAAAAGAAGTATTAGCTTTTTACAAAGACCATCCACGCGCCAAAGCTACTTTTGCCACCAAATTTGTAAACCGCGATTTGCTGGAGCTTAATCCGGAGAAAAAAGTTCGGATCCGGTTAAGTTTAATGCCTGCCGAAATAAGTAAACTGGTTGACGTGCGAACGGACAGTATCGAGAAAAGATTATTGGCGATCAACGATTTTTACGATGCCGGTTATGATGTACATATTAACTTTTCTCCTGTTATTGTTTATAGTAAAATAGGAAACATAAACCGCGATTGGCGTGATGATTACCGCGAACTTTTTAGGCAGGTAAACGAAGTAGTGCGCGATGATGTAAAAGCACAGATGCAATGCGAAGTGATTTTTTTAACGCACAACGAAGCGCAGCATATTACCAATCTCGGCATCAACCCAAAAGCCGAAGATTTGTTGTGGATGCCGGATTTCCAGGAAATCAAACAAAGTATGTTTGGCGGCATTAACATTCGTTACAAAGTACAGATGAAAAAAAGGATGATTGATGCATTCATCAATATCTTAACAGAAGAAATTCCATGGTGCGGCATTCGTTATATTTTTTGATTAGTGATGTCAGAAGATCAACAACCGGAAGTCTGGCTTCGCGGGCCAATTCCTGATTTTCCTGTTTTACTTCAACCCATTGCTTTTGCTTTGCTGCAGGCGCAGGAAGATGTGAACAAAGTGATGTCGAGTTTTCCTGATGATTTGCTTTACGAGTGTCCCGGCGGTGCAGCTTCCCCGGCTTTTCATTTGCAACATTTAAGCGGTGTTTTAGACCGGATGTTTACTTATGCCGAAAATTTGCCGTTAAAAGAAGCACAGTTAAACTGGCTTCAATCAGAAGGAAAAATTCAGGAAAAACCAATTTCAGTTCAGGAATTAGTAAAAATTTTTAATCGTCAAATCGCAATTTCCCTTCAAAAATTGCAACAAATAGATTTATCAACTTTAACTGAACCGCGAACTGTTGGCCGGAAGCAATTGCCTTCTACCGTTTTTGGTTTGCTTTTCCATGCTGCGGAACATACACAGCGGCATGTTGGGCAGCTTTTGGTAACGGTTAAAGTTTTGAAAGCTGTTTAGATTTTGTCTTGTTTTTGATGCTTCTTTTATGCCATAAAATTGGTATCCAATGGTTTTGGCTAAAGCCATTTTTATTGCTTTTGTCCACGGCCTAAAGGCCGTGGCAATGAATATTTAAAAATTGCATTATTTTATTGTAGAACAATTGGTTGTTCGCACATAAAAAATAGTGTAAAACAAGTGTGGTTAAAAATTGCCACGGCCTTTAGGCCGTGGGATAAATAAGCTTTTATTGGCTTTAGCCAAAATATCTAAAATGAAATTAAACAAGCTTATCAAAACACCAAAAAAACATTGATAAAAGAAGCATCAACTATTCCAAAACGCAAACTTTTTATTTGTAAAAATAGCTTTCGGAATCATGGCGTTTACGCCAACTGTTTGATCAACCACTTGCGTTACCTCAAAATCAACAGCCGTACTGGCAATGGATAAAGCTTCGTTAAAAGTAAAACCGAGATCATCTTTGATAAAATTACAAGCTGCCAAAGTTGCGTTTTTCATCGCCTGGCGCAGATCTTTATCCAAACCAATGGCGATAAAATGGGTAGGCGTTTCGGCACGTGGCTCTGTAATTTTTTTATTTTTATGGATCACGAATTTCGCTACCAAAGTTAACGATGCTTCTATCGCCACGCCGCTTACTTCGCCGGTCCCTTGGGCCGTGTGGCAGTCGCCGGTGGTAAATAATCCTCCTAAAACAGAAACCGGCAAAAACAAAGACGTGCCTTTTACCAAATGTTTCAGATCCAAATTCCCGCCGTAAAAATCTGGTGGAATAGAACTTTTCCGGCCTAATTCTGCCGGAGGCGAAAGCGCCATCACGCCAAAAAATGGTTTTAATGGGATTTCGATGCCTTCTTTAAACGATGCAAATTTCTTCTTTTTATCATAACGGTAAACAAAAGCTTCCGGGGTTTTTACCTCATCCGGAATGGCGCCGCCGCCTGGCCAAACGCTGTTTACACCATAATTACTGCGGATCAAAATATCTCGAATCTGCACTTCCAGCATATCCCCCGGTGCTGCGCCTTCAATAAAAACCGGTCCGGTTAAAATATGTCCGCGTAAACCGGACGGTTCCGGTTTGATGGTTTTTAAAATCGTAATGATTTCCTGCGCGTGTTCATCAATCGGCAAGTTGTTTTTCTGGTAAAATTCTTCCGGGTTTTTCTTGCTGATGCCAACCGTGTTGATGGTTTCAATCGCCACAATTTGTCCGGGTTTTACCGTTGCTACCGGTTTTACATCCGCCCCGTAAAAACCGTTCACCATATTTTCCGGGATCGTTCTGATCGTAACGTCCGGTTTTAAACCCGCATTTTCTGCCAATGCTTCTTTTATCGGCATAAAATCATTGACAACGGCTGCACTTGCGGTTAAACTTCCGGCTGTTAAAGCTGCAATTCCGCCTAAACTTGTTTTTTTGATAAAATTTCGGCGCGAATTTTCCTGGTTTGGTTTGGGTAAGTTTCTATTCATGTTATTTTTGTTGAAAACAATATGTTTTTCTAAAATTAAACAAATAAAGCTGGCCGAAAAGTATTTTATCTGATACAAAACGCTGCTTCGCCCCTATTTTTAAATCCCGTACCTTTAAAACATGTCTGCAACACCATTAAAAGAAGCATTTGCCCGGTTTGACGCCTACAATGCGACCGACCCAAACCAGGAAATTTTTGAAGGAAAAACCTATCCAAAAGAAGTATTGTATGCCGAACGGATGACGAAAAAGCTAAACGATTACACGCCCAACGCGCCAGAATACATGCAGTTGGCCGTCCGTTGCCAGCATATTGGCCGTTGGGAAATTGCCCGAAATGCTTACCCAATGGACCGCGCCGGATATTTAATGTGGCGGAGCCAGCTTAAATTGCACCATACAAAAATTGCCGAACCAATTTTGAAAGCTTGTGGCTACGATGCCGAAACGATTGAAAAAGTAAAAGCTTTGTTGCTGAAAAAACAACTCCATCAAAACCCGGACACGCAACTGATTGAAGATGTAATTTGCTTAGTTTTTGTGGAATTTTACCTGGACGATTTTGCCAAGCAGCACAGCGAAGAAAAGATGGTTGACATCTTAAAGAAAACCCTGAAAAAGATTTCGCCGCGCGGAATTGAGGAAGCGTTAAAAATCAACATGACCGAACAGGTTAAGGAACTCATTCTAAAAGCTGCTTCCTGACACTTAGTTCATTTAATTCTAATATTTATTTTATTGGATTGCTGCTTAAAACAATCTTTGCACCTTTAGGCTTTTATCAATCAAAATAATAAACGTTTAAACATGAAAAGAAATGCAACCGCCGTTTGGAACGGTACCGGAAAAGATGGAAAAGGATTGGTGAGCACGCAAAGCGGCGTGTTAAAAGATAGCCAGTACTCTTTCAAAACCCGTTTTGAGGATGGCATTGGCACCAACCCCGAAGAACTGATTGCTGCGGCACATGCCGGCTGTTTCTCCATGAAACTGAGTTTTAATATTTCTGCGGAAGGCATTACGCCGGAAGAAATCACCACCAAAGCAGCCGTAAACCTGAACCCGGAAAAAGGCGAAATTGATACCATCCATTTAGATGTAAAAGTAAAAGCAAGTGGTTTATCCAAAGAAAAATTTGATGCTTTGGTTGCTGATGCAAAAGAAAATTGCCCCGTTTCTAAAGTTTTAAAAGGTGCAACGATTACGGTTGATTCTGAATTGCTTTCGTAATTTTCAGTCTTAAATAATTTTAATAAGGGCGATTTATGAATCGCCCTTTTTTGTTTAATGAATTTTTAAAGCATAAATTTAGCAATGAGATTTGCTTTGATAATTGCGTCTATTATCTTTTGTAATGTTGGCTACAGTCAAAATGTAGGAAAAACAGCGGTAAAAGAAGTAACCAATAAACCAGTTGTCGATATTTTAATCGGTTTAGAAAGCCACGCGGTTTTAACCGGAAAAAAGTTAACGATTGATGTTTTCAAAATCAGTAACGGTTCTGGCAGTGCGCATGTTGAGGGTGATGATGAAATTTCTGAAACTTACTTTTTCACGATTACTGATTCTCCGGGTGATGAGAATCCTATTTTTAAGGTGTTTTCTTTAGGGCCGTTTTATGCTCCCAAAATCATTAAAACTACCGATTTGGGCGATAATTATGTTTTAACTTTTGAACATTACAATTCGGGCAAAAGGCAGCTTCATAAAATAATATTGAGTTTGAATAAAGTTGTTTACAAATAAATTCTACTGTAAATTCCTGTCTTCCTGACTTTTCTGACTTTCCGTCTTTCCAACTTCTAAACTATCTTTGCAGATGATCCTTCCGCAGCAAAACGCCATTTTTTCTATTGCAAACGAAGCAAGTTTTCTGGAAAACGCTTTGCAGGTTTTTCGGTTTCAATCGGAGCATTGCGCGGTTTACAAAACATATTTATCGTACCTAAAAATCAATCCGCAGGAAGTAAAAACACTTGAGGAAATACCTTTTTTACCGATCGAATTTTTTAAAACGCATACTGTTCTCAGTCAAAATCAAAACCCCGAATTAACTTTTACCAGTTCCGGCACCACCGGAATTACCACGAGCCGGCATTTGGTAACGGATGTTTCCTGGTATCAAAAAAGTTTTAGAAAAGGCTTCGAACTGTTTTATGGCGATATTAAAAACTATGCTTTTTTGGCGCTGCTGCCATCGTATTTGGAACGTACCGGTTCTTCGCTAATTTATATGGTGGAGGATTTGATTGCCGGAACGGAAAATGCCGACAGTGGCTTTTATTTGTACAACGATGAAGAACTGTACAAGAAACTCATCCAATTGCAGCAGCAAAAACAACCAACCGTTCTGATCGGCGTTACGTTTGCCTTGCTTGATTTTATTGAAAAACACCAAATCAATTTCACCGAACTGATTTTGATGGAAACCGGCGGGATGAAAGGCCGGCGCAAAGAAATGATCCGCGAAGAACTGCACCAAACGCTTTGTCAAGGCTTTGGCGTTCCGGCCATTCATTCGGAATACGGCATGACGGAACTGCTTTCCCAGGCTTATTCTTTGGGCCAAGGTTTGTTTCGATGTGTTCCCTGGATGAAAGTTTTGATCCGCGATACCAATGATCCATTTACGTTGCTCCCCAACGGAAAAACCGGCGGCATCAACGTTATTGACCTGGCCAATAGCAATTCCTGCTCGTTTATTGCAACCCAGGATTTAGGCAAAATCAACGAAAACGGCACTTTTGAAGTTTTAGGCCGATTTGATTTTTCAGACATCCGCGGCTGCAACTTGCTGGTTGGCTGATGCTTCTTTTACCATGCAAAAATTGGTGTGGTTTATGCTATTTTTGCCAAACATACTTCCAACAAAATGATAGAACAGTTTCTGAAAGACCAGCAAGAACCGAAAGCAGTTGAAAAAGTTTATTCGCGTTTAACCGATTTGCTAAACAGCGGCGAAGAAATTATTTACATCGCCGTGCAAAAGAAACCGCTGGTCAACATTACGCCGGATTGTGTGGCCATCACCAACAAACGTATTTTCTTTTTTACGGCTGCCAACCTTGGCCTTTCGATCAAATTCATGGATTTTGTGTGGAAAGATGTGGTCGAAGTTAAAATTAAAGAAGAATTGCTGGGCGCAGTTTTTAGCATCAAAACTTTGAACGGTGCCGAAACCAGTGTTGATTTTTTGCCGAAAGTACAAGCCCGAAAACTGTACCAATACGGACAGGAACGCGAGCAAGCCGAACGCGAAGAACGCCGCCAGCGCGACCTGGAAGAAAAACGGGCCGCATCAGGAACGATTCATACTGATTTGCCACGATTTGCTTCAACTCAAAACCAACCGGAAGCAATTGCGCCAAAACCCGTGGAAACACCAAAACCAGTGGAAGAAGTTAAGCCTGACGAACTGACGGCCAAACTGAAAAAGCTAAAAATGCTTTTTGACAACGGTTTGATTACGCAGGAAGAATATAATCAGAAGAAAATGGAGTTGCTGAGTGAGTTGTAAAAATTAACGGCTGAGACCAACCAACATCGTTGAAATTAAAATCAAAACGATCACCACAAAAAACAACAATTGAATAGTTTCTATTTTGCTTTTGTTAATTTCTAAATAAAATTCAGTTTTGAGTTTAGAAAGTTCGAGTTTTCGATTCAAGTCAAAATTACTTATCAAAAGTTTTTGTTTTGAATTACATTGTTTTTCAATTTTAGTTTCAATATATTCTGTTATAGTCTTAGCTTCTTGCTCGCCAACCTTTTTTTTCAATATTTGAAACAATTGAATGTCTGAAACTTCCATATTCAAACTTACAAAAAATACAATTACACCACAACCAGCAAAAAATAGTTTTTCTTTCCTTTTTGAACCACCAGATATTTTTGGTTGATCAAATTTTGTGTGGTAAAAATAGCATCAGGCAAAACTTTCAGTTTATTAATGGCAACGCCGCCACCCACAATCATTTTTTTGGCTTCTCCTTTTGATGGAAAAACCTTTGCTTTTTCGGCCAATAAATCTACAACAGCAACGCCTTGTTCCAGTTCTGTTTTGGTGATGTTGAAATTGGGAACGCCTGCAAATAAAGCTTCTACTTCTGTATCGTTTAGTTCGTTCAAAAATTCGATTCCAACGTTTCCAAACAGAAATTCGGATGATTTGATTGCTTTTTCGTATTCTGCTTCGCCATGAACGCGTATCGTAATATCTTTTGCCAACGCTTTTTGTAAAACACGCAAATGCGGCGCGGCATTGTGCTCGGTTTCTAAAGCTTCAATTTCCTGTTGATCCAGTAACGTAAAAATGCGGATGTAACTTTTCGCATCTTCATCGCTGGCATTCAGCCAAAACTGGTAAAACTGATACGGCGAAGTTTTTGCAGGATCGAGCCAAATATTTCCGCCTTCAGATTTGCCAAATTTGCTGCCATCTGCTTTTTTTATCAGTTGTGTAGTTAACGCAAAAGCTTCGCCCTGATCTTTTCTTCGGATCAATTCTGTTCCGGTAACCATGTTTCCCCATTGGTCTGATCCGCCCATTTGCAAAACACAATTCCGGTTTTTCCACAAATAATAAAAATCGTAACCTTGTATCAACTGGTAAGAAAACTCGGTGAACGATATCCCGGTTTCGCCTTCCAACCGCTTTTTCACCGACTCTTTGGCCATCATATAATTCACGGTGATGTGCTTCCCGGCATCGCGGATAAAATCCAGAAACGAGAAGTTTTTAAACCAATCGTAATTGTTCACGACCTCCGCTTTGTTTTCTCCGAATTCGAAATTTAAAAACTTTTCCAACTGCTTTTGGATGCCGTTTAAATTATGCTGCAAAACATCGGCAGAAAGTAAATTACGCTCCTGGGATTTCCCGGAAGGATCGCCAACCATGCCCGTTGCGCCGCCAACCAGCACAAAAGGTTTATGCCCGGCTTGTTGAAAATGGATCAGCGTCATGATCTGCGACAGGCTTCCAACATGCAAAGAATCAGCCGTTGGGTCGAAACCAATGTAACCCGAAACCATGCCGCTTTGCAGCTTATCTTCCACGCCCGGTGTACTGTCGTGCAGCATTCCGCGCCAACGCAACTCTTCCAAAAAATTCATCTTCGTTTTGTGTTAAGGGCGACAAAGATAATAGAATCAGCTAAAAGCAGTTTTAGGACGATGCTTCTTTTATCGGGCAAAAATTGGTATTTCTTCCGTTCCGTTTTGTATATTTACAAGTGATGAACTTTTTATCGCATTTTTATTTCGACCGCAACTGCAACGATGCCTACCATGTGCTGGGCAGCGTGATGCCAGATTTGCTGCGGAATGCTGATAAACAAGCGCAAATAAAACCCGAACGTTTGCCCAAACAAACCGACCCGGCCATCAACTCCATTATTTTAGGCTGGAAAAAACATTTGGAAATTGACCGACATTTTCACTCGTCGGATTTTTTCAATTATCACGCGCATCAGCTTAAATTGTTAATGGTTCCTGCATTGGTTGGTTCGCCGGTAAAACCTTTTTTTTTAGGGCATATTGCATTGGAATTGATCCTGGACAACTTGCTCCTCACCAGCCATGCTGTTTTTGCCGATAATTTTTACGATCATTTAAAAAACGCGGAAGAAGCCAACATTTCAAAGTTTTTGCGGTTGAATGGTATTGACCCGCAGAAATTCCTCTCCTTTTATACTGTTTTTATCAACGAAAAATACCTGCACTCTTACATCAAAACCGATAGCGTTGCTTATGCCCTGAAGCGGATTTGCCAGCGCATCTGGAAAAACCCTTTTACCGTTTCACAGGAAGAAGCTGTGGCAGAAATAGTTAATGCTTACATCAACATTCTTTCTGCCGGTTTTATGCAAGTGTTTTTGGAGATGGAAGCGCTTTTGCAACAAACATGAGCCGGAATTAGCTAAAAAAAGGGTTGATAAAAATAAAATCACCTAAAAATCAATTAAATAGCTAAAATATTTTTTTGATGCAACTATTAATTTTTTATTTTTGCGGTTCCAAATCATTTTTGGGAAAAGGAGATAAATTATTTAATGGCAAAAAAACAAGAAGCAGAAAAAGAACTACAAGCAAAACAAGCTGAACTTCAGGATGCAGGAAACCTGCTGACGAAGAAAGAAAACATTGAATCAGAAGCTGATTCGTCCCTGATTGAAACGATCAAATCCAGTCTGGCGCAACCCGCTGCCGATTTTGACTGGGATGCCGATGAAAAGAAATTCGGAAACTACTCCAACGAAGACCGCGAAAAAATGGAACATCTATACGATGGCACGTTCCATTCGATCACTAAAGGGGAAATCATCAGCGGCACCGTAGTTACCATCAACTCAAAAGACGTAGTATTGAACATCGGTTTTAAATCTGATGGCTTGGTATCGGTATCTGAATTCCGCGACATGCCTGATTTGAAAAAAGGCGACCAGGTGGATGTTTATGTGGAGTCTCAGGAAGATGCCAGCGGACAGTTGGTGCTTTCGCGCAAACGTGCAAAAACCCAACGCTCTTGGGAACGCATTAATGAAGCTTTAGAAAAAGATGAAATCATTGAAGGTTATGTAAAAAGCAGGACCAAAGGTGGTTTAATTGTAGATATTATTGGTGTTGAAGCCTTTTTACCGGGCTCTCAAATTGATATTAAACCTATCCGCGACTACGATATTTACGTAGGCAAAACGATGGAGTTTAAGGTTGTTAAAATCAACCACGAATTTAAAAATGTTGTAGTTTCTCATAAAGTGCTGATCGAAGATGATTTGGAAAACCAAAAAACAGAGATCGTTGCCAAATTAGAGAAAGGACAAATTTTAGAGGGAACCGTTAAAAACATTACCGATTTCGGTGTATTTATTGATTTGGGCGGTGTTGACGGTTTGCTGCATATCACAGATATTTCATGGGGACGCATTGAGCATCCGCGCGAAGTATTGTCATTAGATCAAAAAATCAACGTGGTTGTTTTGGATTTTGATGATGAGAAAAAACGTATCGCTTTAGGCTTGAAACAGTTAACGCCGCACCCTTGGCAAAGCCTTTCTCAGGATATCCAAATTGGTTCGCACGTTAAAGGCCGTATCGTTACGGTTGCTGATTATGGTGCTTTCTTGGAAATTATTCCGGGTGTTGAAGGTTTGATCCACGTTTCAGAAATGTCTTGGTCTCAAAACTTACGCAGCCCGCAAGAGTTCTTGAAAGTTGGCGATGAAGTTGAAGCACAAGTGTTGACTTTAGACCGCGATGAACGCAAAATGTCTCTCGGTATCAAACAATTAACGCCTGATCCTTGGCAACAAGCGGCTACCAAATATCCGGTTGGCAGCCAGCACAAAGCAGTGGTTAAAAACATGACCAACTTTGGTGTTTTTGTTGAACTGGAAGACGGTATTGATGGTTTGATCCACATTTCTGACCTTTCCTGGTCTAAAAAAGTAAACCATCCGAACGAGTTTACCAAAGTTGGCGAAACGTTAGACGTTGTAGTTTTAGAATTGGACGTTGACAACCGCAAACTGAGCTTAGGCCACAAACAACTGGAAGAAAACCCTTGGGACACTTTTGAAACCATCTTTAACGTAGATTCCGTACACACCGGAACCGTGATTAAAGTAACGGATAAAGGTTCTGTAGTTGCCTTGCCTTATGGCGTTGAAGGTTTTGTACCAACAAAACACGCCGTTAAAGAAGACGGCCAGCCATTAAAAGCAGAAGAAGTTGCTGAATTTAAGGTAATTGAATTTAACAAAGACAGCAAACGTATCGTTATTTCACACTCTCGTGTTTGGGAAGATGCCCGCGCAGAAGCCCGTATGGAAGAGTTTGACAAACGTAAAAAAGAAGCCAAAGCTTCAACCGTTGCGGTTAAAAAAGTAAAAGATTCTGTTGAGAAATCAACTTTGGGCGACCTAAGCGTTTTGGCTCAGTTAAAAGAGCAAATGGAAGGTGCCGAAAGTGATGCCCGTAAAGCCGGCAAACCGGAAGACAAATAATTAAATCTCCTTTTTAATACAAAGCCCCTCTTTTTTGGAGGGGCTTTTTTTGTGGGTTTGTTTTTTGCCAACGGATTTAAATCCGTTTCATGTTGATGCTTCTTTTATCGGTATAAAATTTGGCTTGGGCATTTTGAACTTGTTTCAGAATCCGTCCTGCACAGTCTTAAACTTTTATAACGAGACACCGAAACGTGTCCGGCACAAACTGATGCTTCTTTTACCAGCCTAAAATCAGTATGCCGGTTATCAAATAAATTCCTACTTTTGCCCAAATCCACCCGGAAATGCAAAACTTAACCCTGCTCGACGGCCCAAAATTCCAAATCACCATACAACGTCTTTGCAGGCAGTTGATTGAAAACCATAACGATTTTTCTGATTCTGTCATTTTGGGCATCCAGCCGCGCGGCCCGTTTTTAGCGAAACGGATTGCAGCAGAGTTAAAAAAGATTTTGCCCGAGGCAGCTATTTTTTCCGGCGATCTGGACATTACTTTTTACCGTGATGATTTTCGCCGAAGGGAAAACCCGTTGGTTCCAAACCAAACCCGTATTGATTTTATCATCGAGAATAAAAAAGTGATCTTGGTAGATGACGTGTTGTGGACGGGAAGAACCATCCGCGCCGCCATGGATGCGATGCTTGCTTTTGGCCGGCCGCAAAAAGTGGAATTGTTGGTTTTGGTGGACAGAAGATATTCGCGGCATCTGCCCATCGAGCCAGATTACATTGGCATTCAGGTAGATTCGGTGGCTTCACAAAAAGTAATTGTAAGCTGGAAAGAAGCAGACGAAGCAGACAAAGTGGTTTTGTTATCAGAAAAATAAACGCATGGCCGATCAGCAAAAACTAAGTTCCCGGCATCTTTTAGGCATCAAAGACCTCAACCGAAACGATATTGAACTCATTTTTGAAATGGCCACCAATTTTAAAGCCGTTTTAAACCGGCCGATCAAAAAAGTCCCTTCCCTGCGCGATGTAACCATTGCCAACATTTTTTTTGAAAATTCAACCCGCACACGTTTGTCTTTCGAATTGGCGCAAAAAAGGCTTTCGGCCGATACCGTTAATTTTGCGGCCGCTTCTTCTTCCGTTAGCAAAGGCGAAACACTGATTGATACGGTGAACAACATCTTGGCTATGAAAGTAGATATGGTTGTGATGCGGCATCCTTACGCTGGCGCCGGAATTTTTTTGTCGCGGCATATCAAAGCACAAATTGTAAATGCCGGCGATGGCGCACACGAACATCCAACGCAGGCTTTGCTGGATGCTTTTTCTATACGTGAAAAATTTGGCGAAGTAAGCGGCAAAAAAGTAGTGATTGTGGGCGATATTTTGCATTCGCGCGTTGCCTTGTCTAATATTTTATGCTTGAAACAGTTAGG
>CAXTKQ010000014.1:34485-41366 GCA_964244955.1 uncultured Sphingobacteriaceae bacterium
GCGCCGAAGTGATGGTTTGCGGCCCAACGACTTTGATCCCGAAATTCATCGGTTCGCTGGGCGTAAAAGTAGAACATAACTTAATTAAAGCGTTAAACTGGTGCGATGTGGCCAATATGTTGCGCATCCAATTAGAACGGCAGGACATTAAATATTTCCCATCGCTGCGCGAATACACAATGCTTTACGGCCTGAACAAGCAGATTTTAGATTCGCTGGATAAGAAAATTACGGTGATGCACCCTGGCCCGATTAACCGCGGCGTGGAAATTACCAGCGATGTGGCCGACAGCAAACAATCCATTATTTTAGATCAGGTTGAAAATGGTGTGGCGGTACGGATGGCTGTGCTTTATCTTTTGGCCGGACAGATGTAAATAGAGCTATTTAAATTTTATGCTATTTATTTCCAATGCTTCTTTTACCACCTAAAAATCATCAGGTTTCCAGGTTTTTTCTATCAACAAAAAAATACAAACACAAATTTATAGGTATAAAAGAAGCATTATGAATTGTAATGATATAAATTTAAACAGGCTCATCGTATTTTTTTTGAATTAAATACCAGCAAAGGCTTACCGTCGTTACACCTACTGTTTTTATGCCCTAAAATTTTGTACGCGGTAATTAACCGGAAGCTACTTAATTTAGCGGCCTCGTTATGCAACAACTATGATCAAAGTACTATACGTTTCCATTACGCTGCTTTTTTTAACCACCTTTTCTTCGTTCGCACAGCAATCTGCTTATTTCACCCTCAACCGTAATTACAATGACGCGATGGAATTGCTGGACAAAGGCAAATACGTTGCTGCTGCAGAACAGTTTCGTCAGGTTGAAATCCCCAGGAATAAAACCAGTAACCAGCCGCTTTTTGAATCAGAAACATCTCTGCTGAAAGAAAATTCGTACTACTACGAAGCGGTTTGTGCGTTGAGTTTAGGGAATGAAGACGCCGAAAGCATGTTCCGCCGTTTTATTAAAGAGCATCCGGAAAACCCGCTGGCAAAAGTGGCGTATTTTCAGATCGGGAAATCATACTTCAAACAGGAAAAATATGAAGATGCATTGAAATGGTTTGATTTGGTGAAAGCTCCGGAACTGACCGGACGCGAAAATGCCGAATACAAGTTTGATAAAGGTTATTCGTACTTCGAACTAAAAGATTACAAAAACGCGCAGTTGATTTTTAGTGAGATCAAGGACCAGAAAACGCCGTATTCCGAAGATGCCACTTATTACTTCGCCTACATTGCTTACCTCAACAAAGATTACCACTTGGCGTTGCTCAACTTCGAGAAACTCAAAAACTCTAAAAAGTATGAAGCCAGTTATCCTTATTACATCTCCGCCGTTTACTATTTGGACAAACGTTATGACGATGTGATTGCATATGCGGTTCCAATCGTAAACAACACGAAACAGGTTAACGAAACGGAAATGCTGCGGATTATTGCCGCTTCTTATTTTGCCAAAGCTGATTATCCGAACGCAATAACGTATTACGAGCGTTTTCAGGCCGGAGATCAAAACAAAACCCAAAACAACCAGGACAGTTACCAAATGGGTTATGCTTATTTTAAAACCGGTAACAATCCAAAAGCTGTACGGGAATTGGAAAAGCTGATTGACAAAAGCGATGTGTACAGTCAGAACGGAAACTATACGTTGGGCAATGTTTTTTTAAAAGTGAACAACAAGCAAAGCGCGCGCAATGCTTTTCAGGTTGCTTCGCGGTTGGATTTTGACAAGCAATTGCAGGAAGACGCTTTGTACCAATACGCCAAACTATCTTACGAACTGCAGTTTAACAACCAGGCGCTGGAAGCTATCCGTTTGTACATTAAAAACTATCCCCGCTCAACAAAAATTACGGATGCAAAAGTTTTACTGAGCCAAATCCTGCTTTCAACAAGCAATTACAAAGAAGCGGTTGATATTTTGGAATCCATCCCCAACAAAAATGAAGCGGCAAAAGAAGCATACCAAAAAGTTACTTATTACCGCGGCTTGCAGTTTTACAACGAACGTGCTTTTGAAAATGCGATTGGTATCTTTTTACGGTCATTAAAAGATCCGGTAGATGATAAGATTGAAGCTTTAACGACTTATTGGATGGCCGAATCCATGTACGAAGTGCGCAAGTACGGCGAGTCGGTAGATAACTTTGAAAAGTTTATGGACATGCCTTCGGCGAAGCAAACCAGCGTTTACAATTACGCCAATTACGCTTTGGGCTATGCTGCTTTTGGCGACGAAAAATACCAGAAAGCGGCCAACAATTTCGAGCGTTTTATCAACGGGCCGGAGCGCGACAAGAACACGGTGAACGATGCGATACTTCGTTTAGGCGACAGTTATTTTGTGTTGAAGAATTACAACCGCGCAAACGAATATTACAACCGGATTTTATCTCAACATGCGCAAGGCGAAGATTATGCTTTGTTCCAACGTGGCATGATCCAGGGTTTACAAGGATCTTTGGATACCAAGATTAGTACTTTGCAAAACCTGCTGCAACAATTCCCTAATTCAGATTACGCAGATGACGCCAGTTTTGAAATGGCCTACACGTACTTCTTAAAAAATAACGGCGACCAGGCGCGAACGGATTTAACCGCTATGATCCAGAAATACCCGCAAAGCAGTTACGTGCCGCGCGCTTTGGTTACCATTGGTTTGATTGATTACAACGCCAACCAGGACGAGCCGGCTTTGGAAGCATTCAAACGCGTGATCAAAGATTATCCAGCTACCGATGAGGCCAAACAGTCGCTACGCCAAATCGAAAAAATTTATACCGATAAAGGCGATGCCAAAACTTTTATTGATTACGCGGCCACTACGCCAATCGGCAATTACAGTTCGGCACAGCAAGACAATATTATGTTTACGGCGGCGAACAATTTGTATCTGCGCGGCGATTTTGCAGGGGCCGTTAACGCCGTAAATGCTTATTTTGATAAGTTCCCGAAACCGGTAAACGACAAGCAGGCGCACTTTATCCGTGCCGAAAGTTATGTTAAAATTAACCACCCGGAAGAAGCGGTTTCGGATTACAACTATATTTTGAACGACTGGACAAGTGTTTATACCGAGAAGTCGCTCATCAGCATGTCCAACCTATACCTCAAACAAAAGAAGTATAACGAAGCCGTGGTTTTTCTGAAACACTTGGAAACCAATGCGGAATACAAAGCGGATTATTCTTTCGCCATCAACAACCTGCTCCTGTCCTACTCGGAAATGCAAATGCCGGATGATGTTTTAAAATATGCCGCTTTAGTTCGCGCTAATGAGAAAGCTTCCGAAGAAGATAAATACAGAAGCGGTTTGTACGCCGGCAAAGCATACCTGCAAAAAGGCGACACCACCAACGCCAGCAAAGAATTTAATTATGTGGTAAACAATACCAAAACGGTTGCTGCTGCCGAAGCAAAATACAACGTGGCCAACCTGGAATACCTGCGCGGCAATCACAAAGCTTCGCAAAAAACGTGTTTTGATTTGATCAACAAGCTGGGCAATTACGATTACTGGGTTGCCAAAACTTTCATTTTGCTGGCTGATAATTATGTGGCTTTGAAAGATACGTTCCAGGCGAAAAGTACTTTGCAAAGTGTGATCGAAAACTACAAAGGCAACGACGAGATTTTGCCCGAAGCCAAAGCCAAGCTGGCTAAACTGAACAACCAAACTACCAACACCAAGAAAGAGAACTAAGCAATGAAGTTGAAATATATCCTTACCGTTTTACTATTTGGCCTGATGCTTCATTCGGTTCCTGCATTTTCGCAACAAAAACCGGCACAAAAAAAGCTGGTTCCGGCTAAAACGAATAAAAAACAAGCAGATAAAAACAATAAAACTACGCCAGTTAAAACAACCCATACCAAAAAAAGTACGGTAAAAACAGCATCGGCAGATACCACCAAAAAAGGGGGAAGTGCTGCGCCAGCGAAAAAAGCCGACGAGCAACAAAATAGTTTGAGCGAAGAAATTGTGGTAACCAGTGCGTACAAACCGGTTTTGGCCGATGCCGTAAAAATCCGCAGAAACCCGAATTTAGACGAAAGGCAAGATGTAAAACCGCATTTTACTTACAACAACTTATTAGACAAACGGCTGGAAACCAACTCTGGCATACGGCAATTGGATGCGATACAAATCCCAAAATCTGCTGATGATACCTTATACAACAACTATGCAAAAGCCGGTATCGGAACTTTAAATACCACTTTTGGCGAACTGTATTTGAACAACGGCCGCGACCCGGCTTTGCAATATGGTGGCTACGCCAAGCATTTCGACCAGCATGGAAATCTGCCAAAACAAAATGCCAGCCGGCAGGAAGTTGGCATTTTCGGAAAAAGTGTGGGCGAGAACAACAGCGTGAGCGGCCGCATTGATTACACGCGCCGCAGCAACTATTTTTATGGTTTTGACCAGGACAACCCGCCTTCCAACTTGATCCCAGGAAAGCAGCATTTTAACGTAATTTCAGGTGAAGCAGAAATTGCCAAAAACTTTAAAGATGTGGAAAACGACTTTGTTTATGCGGCAAAAATTAGTGGTTACGCTTTTAATAACGCTTATCAGGCTAAAGAAAATAATTTGCTGGTTGACGTTTCCATCAACCAAACCGTTAAACAATTTTATGCCGGTTTAAATGCTTCCTTGGATGTAAGCAGCACAAAAGACAGTTTGTACAATATCAGCAACAATATTTTGCGCGCCAACCCTTATCTAAAGTTGCAGGGCGAAAATTATAAAATTGATGCCGGTGTAAACTTAACTTCCGAATTTGGAAACCGCACCAGTTTCCATATTTTTCCGGCAGCAAAGGTTGAGTTCCAGGTGATTCCGAAATATGTGCGGATTTTTGGAGAAGCGAGAGGCGACGTGGATAAAACACTGCTGCGCAACCTTTCGGAACAAAACCCTTTTTTAGACCAAAACATCGACATTAAAAACTCACTTGACCGGCTGACCATCAGCGCAGGTTTAAAAGGAACGGCCGCGCCGGGTTTAGGTTTTAAAGCTGCTTTTATCCGCCAAAGCATTACCGGTTTGCCTTTGTTTGTCAACAATTTTAATTTTAGTCGAGGCCAGAATAAGTTTTTGGTGGTTTACGATGGCGGAAAATCAACCGTAACTGGTTTGAACGGCGACTTGGATTTTAAAGCATCAGAAACGGTAGCTATATTTGGAAGATTGGAATACCGCAAATACAAGCTGGCAACTGAAGCACAACCTTGGAACCTGCCAACCACAAAACTAACTGCCGGAACCAACATCCACGTTAACAAAAAAATAACGGTAAACGGAGCATTGCTGATCCGCGGTGAAACAAACGACCGGATACCAACATCGGCAACTGCTTTTCGGGTAGTTACCTTGCCTTCTTTTGCTGATCTAAGCGGCGGCATTGATTACAAAGTATCCAAACGTTTCTCCATTTTTGCGCAGGCCAACAATTTGCTCAACAATAAATACCAAACCTATTTGTATTATCCAAGGGTCGGATTTAATATCTTTGGCGGTTTAAGCGTTAGTTTCTGATTTTGATGTTGCGTGATTTACCCTTATTTTTAACCGGATGGATGTAGCGGCCTATTTTAAAGAACTGCTTAACCAGGAACGCATGGTGTACGTTCCGGGTTTGGGTACATTTTTAACGCGAAAATTGGCCGGCGTTTACAACCGGGAACGGCAACAATTTTATCCCCCTAAAAACAGTATTGATTTTGTTGAAGAAGAAAAACAGGACAAATCGCTGGAAAACTACATCAGCCGGCAAAAAAACATTTCGCCCGTTGCTGCCCGGTATTTTATCGAAAAATTTGTAGAACAGTTGCAAAGTTTGGCACACACTAAAAATATACCGGTAAAAGAAGTATTGTTCCCGGCGGAGGCAGAAACGGTTGAAAATCCAAACCTTGCCCCTACCTTTAACATGGAAAACTTTGGTTTGCCGCCGGTCAGTCTTCCTTATCAGAAAAAAATAATAGAACCGGCAGAAAAAGATTTGGTGCCGGAACCAAATCCGATTGAATACATTAACCAGGAATCTACAAACACTCCGGAAGATGAGGAAACTGTGGCCAAAAAAAGTGCCTTTTTTTGGGGTTCTATATTGCTGCTACTTGCCATAAGCCTTTTAGGCTGCTACGCTTTGTATCTGTACGACCCGAATTTGTTCAGCCGTTTTTATGCGGATAAACCTGCGGCGGCTGTGGTTACCAAACGGACTGTTGCTGATTCTATCACCAAAAAAACAGGGGTAAAAACAGTAGCTGAAAAAGATACTTTAACCAAAAAAGCGGTGGTTGATACACCGGCAAAAGATTCGGCAGCAATTGCAAGAACGGTGTCGCCGGTTTCAAAACCGGCAGCAAAAGATTCGGCAGTTTCGGACGAGGCAGACGCAGATTTAGTGGCCAAATCGCCTTACGAAATTATTGGTGCTTCTTTCAAAACCTTAAATGGCGCCAAAGCTTTTTTAAACCAATTAAAAGCCAAAGGAATGCACCGCGCCAAAATATTAAACAACACAGCGGGCAAGCAAAAACTGATTACTTTTGGATCTTTTAAAGATAAAGAAAGCGCACAGGCAGCGTTAGAAAAACTGCAGGCCAGAGACCCGCAATCAGAAGCATACATACAACACTACATAATTAAATGATGTTATTATTTTTTCAGGCAACAACCGATACGGCCACAAGGGCTGTTGACACATTGAACAGGGCAGTACAAGCCGGTGCCGCACAGCCGCATGAACTTCGTTTCGGCGATTTATTGGTTAAAGGCGGCTGGGTGATGGTCCCGATCGGGATTTTGGCCGTATTGGGTTTGGTGATTTTTTTCGAACGCTTTTTCAC